>CAYRLV010000095.1:0-11628 GCA_964425155.1 uncultured Ornithinicoccus sp.
ATGACCCCCGGTCTCGCCCTCTTCTACGGCGGCATGGTGCGGGCCAAGAGCGTCCTGGCCATGATGATGATGAGCTTCGGGGCGATGGCGACCGTCGGGGTCACCTGGGTGCTCTGGGGATACAGCGAGTCGTTCGGCGACTCGTGGCACGGACTGGTGGGCAACCCGCTGGCGCACTTCGGCTTGGGTGACCTGATGGGTGCCGACGACGTCGTCGGCACCATTCCCACGCTCGCGTTCGCGGCCTTCCAGTGCGTCTTCGCCGTCATCGCCGTGGCCCTGATCAGTGGCGCGGTGGCCGACCGGGCCAGGTTCGGGGGATGGCTGGTCTTCACTGTGGTGTGGGCCACGCTCGTGTACTTCCCGGTCGCGCACTGGGTGTTCGCGTTCGACGGCTTCGTGGCGGAGCAGGGAGGTTGGATCGCCAACCAGCTCGGTGCCATCGACTTCGCGGGTGGGACCGCGGTCCACATCAACGCCGGAGCCGCCGGGCTGGCGCTCGCCCTCGTGCTCGGGCGCCGCCTCGACCTCGGCCAGGAGCCGATGCGCCCGCACAACCTCACGCTGGTGATGTTGGGCGCCGGCCTGCTGTGGTTCGGGTGGTTCGGCTTCAACGCCGGGTCGGCGCTCGCCGCCGACGGCGTGGCCGCGGTCGCGTTCGTCAACACGATCGCGGCCACCGCGGCGGCGATGTTGGGGTGGTGGGCCGCGGACCTGCTCCGTGGCGGTCGGGCCACCTCGCTCGGCGCGGCGTCCGGTGTGGTGTCCGGTCTGGTCGCCATCACCCCGGCCGCGAATGCGGTCACGCCGCTGTCCGCGGTCGTCCTCGGGCTCGTGGCCGGAGGGGTCTGCGCCCTCGCGGTGGGCCTCAAGGACCGGTTCGGTTTCGACGACAGCCTCGACGTCGTCGGCGTGCACCTGGTGGGCGGACTCGTCGGCACCATCGGGATCGGTCTGCTGGCCTCCGCCGCCGCACCTGCCGGCGTCGACGGGCTGTTCCACGGTGGCGGCGCCGGTCAGCTCGGTCGGCAGGCTCTCGCGGCGGTGGCCGTGGCCGGCTTCTCCTTCACCGCGACGGCCCTGATCGGCTATGTCCTGCACCGGCTGAACGTGCTGCGGGTCCCGGCCCCGGTGGAGCTCTCGGGGGTGGATCTGCACCAGCACCGGGAGGTCGCCTACGACCTGCGCGCGGTGGTGGCTCGGGTCGCGGGCAGGGTCGCCGAGGACGACCTGGACGACGAGCTGGACGAGCTGAGCGCCGACGCGGCGGCCGGTGCGAGCCGCTCGAGTCGGTAAGGGTAGCCTCACTTCATGCCTGTTTCCGCGACTCCCCGGCGCCCCCGATTCCCGACCCGGCTCGAGGTGCTGCGCACCGAGCGGCTCACCGCGCACCTGCAGCGGGTCGTGCTCGGCGGCCCCGGCTTCGAGGTCTTCGCGGAGCAGTGGAACGGCTTCACCGACAGTTACGTGAAGCTGCTCTTCCTGCCGGACGGGGGCACGCCCGAGCGGGCGGACGGCGAGCCGGCGCCGGAGGGAGCGGTGACGCGCACCTACACGGTGCGCTGGTTGGACCCGCAGGCCTGCGAGTTCGCCCTCGACTTCGTGATCCACGGTGACGAGGGGCTCGCGGGGCCGTGGGCCCGGGACGCGAGGCCGGGGGACACCATCGACCTGATGGGGCCCGGCGGCGCGTACTCGCCGCGGGCGGATGCCGACTGGCACCTGGTGGCGGGTGACGAGGCGGCCCTGCCTGCCGCCCTGGCGGCGCTCGAGGCGCTCCCGGAGGGCGCCCGGGCGCACGCCTTCCTCGAGGTCGACGGTCCCGACGAGGAACTGAAGGTGGAGACGGCGGGCGACGTGTCGGTCACCTGGCTGCACCGACGGGGCGCACCGGCCGGCAGCACCACCCTCGTCGCGGACGCGGTGAAGGCCCTCGACTGGCCGCAGGGGCGGGCGCAGGTGTTCGTGCACGGCGAAGCGGGCCTGCTCAAGGCGCTGCGCAGGTTCCTGCTCCAGGAGCGCGGGGTCGAGCGTGACCTCCTGTCGCTCTCCGGCTACTGGCGTCGTGGCGACGACGAGCAGGGCTTCCGCGTCTGGAAACGCCAGCAGCGCGAGGAGCAGTCGGGGGACCGGGCCACGACCGAGGGCTCTTCCGCCACGGCGTCCTGAGCCGCGGTGGGATCCATCATCCCGGTGCGGTCGCCGCGCGCCGCCCGGAAGGGATGGTCGGCATTCGGAGCGCGGCCGCCCGCCGGTTAACCTTGAGCCCGTGTTCACCAGCCTGTCTGACCGACTGACCGCGACGTTCAAGAACCTCAAGCGCAAGGGGCGCCTGAGCGAGTCCGACGTCAACGCGACGGTCCGCGACATCCGCGTCGCGTTGCTCGATGCCGACGTGGCGCTGCCGGTGGTCAAGGCCTTCACCCGGCAGGTGCGCGAGCGCGCGCTCGGGGCCGAGGTCAGCGAGGCCCTCAACCCCGCCCAGCAGGTCGTCAAGATCGTCAACGACGAGCTGGTGTCGGTCCTGGGCGGCGAGACCCGGCGGATCGAGTTCGCCAAGACGCCGCCGACCGTGATCGTCCTGGCGGGTCTGCAGGGTTCGGGCAAGACGACCTTCGCCGGCAAGCTCGGCAAGTGGCTCAAGGACGAGGGCCACACGCCGATGCTGGTCGCGGCGGACCTGCAGCGGCCCAACGCGGTCACCCAGCTGGAGGTGGTCGGCGAGCGGGCCGGCGTGCCGGTGTTCGCTCCGGAGCGGGGCAACGTCTTCGGTCACGACGCGGCTCTCGAGAGCGGCGAGGGCACCCGGTCCTTCGGGGACCCGGTCGATGTCGCGCTCGACGGTGTCGAGCACGCCCGCCAGCACCAGCACGACGTGGTCATCATCGACACCGCGGGCCGGCTCGCGGTCGACGTCGAGCTGATGCAGCAGGCGCACGACATCAAGATCGAGACGAAGGCCGACGAGGTCCTCTTCGTCATCGACGCCATGATCGGCCAGGACGCGGTCGAGACGGCCGAGGCGTTCCAGCGCGGGGTCGGGTTCACCGGCGTGGTGCTGTCCAAGCTCGACAGCGACGCCCGTGGTGGCGCGGCCCTGTCCGTGGCCACGGTGACCGGCCGGCCGATCATGTTCGCCTCGACCGGCGAGACGGTGAAGGACCTGGAGGTCTTCCACCCCGATCGGATGGCGTCCCGCATCCTCGACATGGGCGACGTGCTCACCCTGATCGAGCAGGCCGAGAAGGCCTTCGACCGGGCCCAGGCCGCGGAGATGACGCGGAAGTTCATGGCGGAGGAGGACTTCACCTTCGACGACTTCCTGCAGCAGATGGCCGCGATCAAGAAGATGGGCTCGCTCAAGTCGATGCTCGGCATGATGCCCGGGATGGCCGGCATGAAGGAGCAGCTGGCCAACTTCGACGAGCGGGAGTTCGACCGGGTCGAGGCGATGGTCCAGTCGATGACCCCCTTCGAGCGCACCCACCCCAAGCAGATCAACGGCTCCCGCCGGGCCCGCATCGCCAAGGGGTCCGGTGTCACCGTGTCCCAGGTCAACCAGTTGCTCGAGCGGTTCGGTGAGGCGCAGAAGATGATGCGTCAGCTGCGCCGCGGCGGCGGGGTCCCCGGGATGCCCGGTATGCCGGGTGGTTCCGGTGGCGGGGGCAAGCGCGGCAAGCAGGCCAAGCGCAAGAAGGGCAAGAGCGGCAACCCGGCCAAACGCGCCGCGCAGGAGAAGGCCCTCCAGGAGAAGGAGGAACACGCCCGCACCGCGGCCCTGGGCTCGGCCTTCGGCGACGTCGACGGCGTGAGCGGCAAGGACGACTCGGCGGAGTCGATGGACCCGACCGACCTCAAGCTCCCGAAGGGGTTCGACAAGTTCCTGTCAGGAGGCGGCCAGGGCTGAGCCGGCGCTGCCGGGTCCGGGCCGGGGTCGCGATCAGCCCCGCCGACCACGCCGCACGTCCGGCGCCGCCTCCCATGGCCCGAACCCGGTGTCCCACAGCTCGTCCGCCAGCCGCAGCGCCGCCACCGCGTAGGGCGCCAGGCGCCCCCCGATCGGGACCGCCCCTGGTGTCGGGGTGAACCGCACCAGCGCGCCGAGGGGTGACGGCCCGAGCTCCAACGTCCCGGCAGCTGGCCTCGATCCCTGGCCTCCCTGCCCGGACGCCACCGCCACCGCCAGCTCGTCGGTGTCGCCGGTGACCGGGACGCTCACCGTCTCGGTGGCGTCCCGCTCCCGTGACGCGACGTAGGCCGAGCCGAACCGTCGCCAGTCGGCCGCCGCGACCAGGGCACCCTCCAGGTCCGCAGCGGTCACCCCCAGGTCGACACCCCGGACCGCTGCCTGCTGCACGAGTTCGATCGGCAGCTCCGGGACGGCCTTGGCGATGGTGCCGAGCCCACCGGAGAAGCGGGGGTTCACCTCCGTCGGCCGGAACCCCTCGGCGGACAGCACGCCGTCGACCGAGAAGCCGCCCCGCAGCCCTGCCGTGCGGGCGAGCTCGACGCCGACGGCACGGGCTGCCGCGCGCATGTCCTCCCGGTCGGCGGGTGAGGGGTCGAAGTAGGTGGACAGCCCCGCATACACGAAGGTGGCCGACGAGGCGGACCGCAGGACGATCTGCTCCACCGGCCGGAACACCGCCACGTCCTCATCCCGGGGCTCGGTCGTCGGGGGGAGGACGAAGCCGTGGATGCTGCACGGCACCCCGTCCAGGAAGGGCATGATGCGCACGTGCCGCGCCCGCTGGCACAGCACCGCGGTGGCGTCCGCGGCCTCGGCCGGGCTGCGCACCCAGCGCACCAGGTCAGCGCTGCCGTTGATCCCGGCGGAGGCGTCGGCGGACCAGACCGTGCCGGAGCCCCGGTCGAGGGCGCCAGCCGCGTCCACCAGGTCGTCCGGTGTCGCGGGCACGACCCGGTGCTCGGCCAGGGTCAGGCCGGCGGCCGCGAAGAGGGCGTCGGCGCGGGTCTTGTCCTCCCACGCGGCGACGGTGGCCGGCCGTCCGCCCCAGGACTCACGGTCACAGAACCGGTCCTCCCCGCCGAACGGGCCGAGCAGGACGAGCGCGCGACCGGCCGGGTCGAAGCGCTGGACCGCCTCGTGCACCTCGGGCGGCGGCTGCTGGGCCAGCCGGATCCAGCTGGTCACCTGCTCGGTGACGCTCTGTGGTGCTGGCGCGGTGACCAGCACGCGCGGGACGTCGTCCGGTGGCAGTTCCCCGGTCCCGACGCCCAACGTGACGACCAGGACCTCCGTGACGCCCAGGTCGCGCAGGGACGCGATCCGCCGGGTGGCTCCCGCCAGCAGCTCGGTGACCAGCACGACCGGGCGGCCGGCGAGCTCGTGCGCGACGCGGTCCCGCAGGTCGGCCGCGACGACCGACCAGGAGACCGTCTCGGTGGCAGGCCCCGGCGTGTGGTCCATGTCCCGCAGCGTAGGGGCTGGGGCCGACCTCGGTCGCGTGCCGCCGCGCGGGCGGGCCCGGAGATCTCGTGAGTGCGAGGTCGCGCCACGCCGAGGGTACGGCCGAGGCGACCTAGCGACCGGCGAGGCGTTTCGCCAGAAGGGCGCGCCCGGGGCCGGCCAAGTCGTCCAGCGCGGCCGGGCGGCCGGTCACCGCCAGGGCGAGCGCCTCGAGTGGCCCCGCCACCTCCGCGGGAGTGTCGTCCGGCACGCCGCGGTGTTGCCAGTCGGCGTCGGTGGCACGCAGGGCCAGGCCGTCCAAGCGACCCTTCGGCACCAGCGCGGGTGCCGGGTTCGGGCCGGCCAGGTAGTCCAGCAGGAGGTGCCAGTCCGCGGGCGGGACGTCCGTGGAGAGCCCGAGGGGCCGGGCGAGGTCGCGCAGATGCAGACAGCTGTCAGCGAAGGGGCCCATCGGCCCGACCCGGGGTGGGTCGAGGCGGTCACCTGCGTGCCGCCGCAACAGGCCCACCAGCTCGGCCGGGGGACGTCGGGCCAGCCGCCGCGTGAGGTGGTCCACGGTGGCGGCGGTGTCACCCCGGTGCCGGATCGAGGTCAGGACGAATCTTCCGAACCCCACCAGCATCGGCTGGACCAGGTGCGCCGCCAGGTGGCGCACCGTCCATCCCTCGCACAGTGTCGCCATCTGCCACTGCGGCGGGTCCAGCGCCGCGAGGAGGTCGGCTGCCGCCATGCGGTTGCGAGTGGTGCGTCGATGAAGGTCGTCGGGATTCACGTCGCGTCCTCCGCGTCCTCCGGGTCGTCTCGATGAGCTGCCTGGGCACGGATGTCGCGCTCGAGCGCCGCGAGGACCCGGGTGGCCGCCGCGAGGTCCGCGGCCCGGATCTCGGGGGCCAGGTCACCGAGCACGGCCAGCTCCCGGGCACGGATCCTGCCGAAGGTGTCCCGTCCCTCGTCCGTCAGCTCGATGAGCACCGATCGCCGGTGCCGCGGGTTCGTCGTCGTCCGCACGTGCCCGAGGCGCAGCAGGAGGTTGACGTGGCGCTGCACCCCCTGGCGGGGCAGGTCCAGCCGGGCCCCCAGGGCGGGTGCGGTCAACGGGCCCTCCTCGACCAGCACCTCGACGACGGCGCGCGTTCCCACCGTCCAGCCCACCGGGGCGACGAGCGCCTCGACCGCGCGAGCGGAGTTCAGCACGATCGGGCGGACGTGCCGGAGCAGGGCCAGGACCGACTCACCTCGCGACATCATGACAACAATGTTGTCATATCTGGGGCGTCGCCGCAGCATGCTCAGGAGCGCGGGTGCTCGGAGGTCTCGCCGGCCGGTCGTCGCCGTGTCCGTCGGCGAGCGCGGGCCGGAGGGCGGGGGCTACCGTGAGGGAGTGGAGGACGAGCAGCGCAGCGCCGGTCCCCGCAAGGACGGACCGACCGTGATCCAAGGTGCCCTGATCGGGCTGATGGTGGGTCTGGTGGTGGGGATCGTCTTCATCGACGAGCTCGCGGTCGGTATCGCCCTCGGCATCATCCTCGCGGTCGCCGGGGCAGTCTTCGTCAGTGCCCGCAGTGGCGGGCCCCAGCGGTGACGGGTCCGCGTCCACAGCCACCCACACGTCCCCGCGCTCGATAGGGTCGTCGTATGCGCGGAGGGACGTTGCATGTGAAGGGCCGGATCCTGGTCGGGCCCGAAGAGGTCCGGGACGAGCTGTGGGTCGTCGACGGCACGATCAGCTTCACCGCCCCGGCGTCGAGTGACGACGTCCAGACCGTCGAAGGCGTCGCGCTGCCCGGCCTGGTCGACGCGCACTGCCACGTCGGTCTGGACGCGCACGGAGCGGTGGACGACGCCACGACCGAGCAGCAGGCGGTCGCCGACCGCGAGGCGGGCACCCTGCTCGTCCGCGACGCCGGCTCCCCGGCCGACACCCGCTGGATCGACGACCGCGAGGACCTGCCGCGGATCATCCGGGCCGGTCGGCACATCGCCCGCACCAAGCGCTACATCCGCAACTACGCGTGGGAGATCGAGCCGGAGGACCTCACCGCCTACGTCCGGCAGGAGGCCCGTCGCGGCGACGGCTGGGTCAAGCTGGTCGGCGACTGGATCGACCGGGACACCGGCGACCTGTCCCCCTGCTGGCCGCGCGAGGCCCTCGTGGCCGCCATTGCCGCGGCCCACGAGGAGGGCGCCCGGGTCACTGCGCACTGCTTCGGGGAGGAGTCCCTGCGCGACTTCGCCGCGGCCGGCACCGACTGCATCGAGCACGCCACCGGGTTGCAGGACGACACCATCGGAGCGTTTGCCGCGCAGGGCATCGCGATCGTGCCGACCCTGGTCAACATCGCCACCTTCCCGGCGATCGCCGAGAGCGCGGAGGGCAAGTTCCCCACCTATGCCGCGCACATGCGCGACCTGCACGCCCGTCGGCACGAGACCGTCGCCGCGGCCCACGAGGCCGGCATCCCCGTCTTCGTCGGGACCGACGCCGGGGGCTCGCTCGCCCACGGGCTGGTCGCGGACGAGGTGCTGGAGCTGACCAAGGCGGGCTTCACGCCGAGGCAGGCCCTGGAGGCGGCGAGCTGGGGTGCCCGGCAGTGGCTCGGCCGGCCCGGTCTCGTCGAGGGAGAGAGCGCGGACTTCGTGGTCTACCAGACCGATCCGCGGGACGACGTGCGAGTGCTCGCGGACCCGGAGCTGATCGTGCTGCGGGGCAGCGTTGCCTCCTGAGATCGCCGCCGAGGGCGAACGGGTCTGGGTGCGGACCGTCCGTGACGAGGATCTGCCGGCCTACCGCCGTGCGGTCGAGCAGTCCCGGGCACGCATCAGCCGGTGGAACCCGGTCAACCCGGACGACCTGCTCGGCCACCTGTCCGCCCAGTCTCGCTCGCACCGGACCTTCCTGCTGCGGGCGAGCCGCCCGGAGGGCAGGCACGACGTGGTCGGCAAGGTCAACGTCACCAACGTCGTTCGGGGTCGGATGTGCTCCGGGGCGATCGGCTACGACGCCTACGACCCGTATGCGGGTCGCGGCCTGTTCTCGGAGGGACTCCGGCTGGTCCTCGGGCTGGCGCTCGCAGCCGAACCCGGCGGCATGGGTCTGCACCGGATCGAGGCCAGCGTCCAACCGGGCAACGTCACCTCCGCGGGTCTGCTGCGGTCTCTCGGGTTTCGCTACGAAGGGTTCAGCCCGCGGTTGCTCTGGCTGGGTGATGCCGGGGGGAGCGAGCGCTGGCGGGACCACGACCGCTACGCGTTGACCGCCGAGGAGTGGCCCCCCGCCGCCTACGCCGAGCAGGATCCGCCGCGGCTGGCCTGCGTGGTCTCCGGCGCGCCGGAGGGCGCCCGGGCGCTGCTGTCGCGGACGCTCGCCCGCGAGTTGCACCTGCCGCTGTTCTCGGCTGACGTGGTCACTGACGTGCGGCTGCGGTACCGGCTGCTCGCCGAGTCGCCGGTCGGTGGGGTCCTCGAGCTGCCGCCGGACGAATTCGAGGGCCTCGACGAGGGACTGGCCGTGGCCGGCTGGGAACCCGTGGCGGTCCCGGTCGTGTGGTGCCGGGACGACGAGCGGGCCCCCGGGCCGTCACGAGCCACCCCCCGCGTCCTGCTCGAGGTGGACACCTCCCGGTCGGCGGACGACCGGGAGGTGTCGCGTCTCGCGGTGGAGATCCGTGCGGTCAGCGCGTCGGCGCGACCGGCTCCGACCCGGTGACCGCGTCCGTCGACGCGCCCTCCGGCGCCAGGCGCGACTCGCGCCGGTGCGCCTGCACGGAGTAGGCGACGGCCGCCGCCCACACGAGGAACAGCGCCGCATACACGCCATAGCGCGTCGTGTCGCCGGCGTCCAGCCAGTCGCTGAGCAGGATGGTGCGGGCGTTGGTGATGACGATGATCCCGCCGACCAGGGAGCCGAGGACGCGCGGCGGCAGGTGACGCACCAGCCAGGCCGCGATCGGGGCGGCCACCATGCCGCCGAGGAGCAGCGCCACGACCCAGCCGACGTCGATGCCCTGTGACCCCAGGGCGAACAGGAAGCCGAGACTGGCGGCCACCGAGACGAGGAACTCGCTCGTGTCGATGGAGCCGATCACCTTGCGCGGCTCCATCCTGCCGCTGGCCAGGATGGCGGGTGTCCCCACCGGGCCCCAGCCGCCACCGCCCGTGGAGTCGACGAATCCCGCCACCACGCCGAGCGGACCGAGGAACCGGCTCCGCAGCGGATGTCCGAGCCGGTCCTTGCGCAGGCCCCGGACGGTGAAGCGCACCAGGACGTAGACGCCGAGCGCCAGCAGGATCATCGACATCACCGGTGCGGCGACCTCGGTGGAGAGGTTCGAGAGGAAGGTCGCGCCCGCGAACGCGCCGAACGCGCCCGGGATGCCGATCTTGGCCACGACCCGCCAGTCGACGTTGCCGAAGCGCCAGTGCGAGGCGCCCGAGACCAAGGTGGTGCCGATCTCGGCCAGGTGCACGGTGGCCGACGCGGCGGCCGGGTTCGTGCCGAGGGCCAGCAGCAGGGTCGAGGAGGTCACGCCGTAGGCCATGCCGAGGCTGCCGTCGACGAGTTGGGCTCCGAGGCCCACCAGGGCGAGGAGGAGGAGCCGGCGCATGTGTTCACACCCTTCGGTCGGATGGTGTCGCCCGGGCGGTCGTGCCGGACGCGATCGACAATAACATAGTTAAGCACTAGGAATACTAGGAGTATGGAACGCATGGTGTGTCGCCCGGATCGTGAGGCGTACGCCACAATCGGGCCGTGGACATCTCCGCCAAGACCGACTACGCCCTGCGTGCCCTGCTCGCCGTGGCCGAACAGGCCGACGGACAGCCGGTCTCGGTCGAACGGCTGGCCGAGCGGCAGGAGCTGCCGCGCAAGTTCCTCGAGGCGATCCTGGCCGACCTGCGTCGCGGGGGACTCGTGTCCAGCCACCGCGGCCCGCGGGGTGGCTACACGCTGGCCAGGGACGCCCGGGAGATCACCGTCGGCGACGTGTTCCGGGCGGTCGACGGCCCGCTCGCCGAGGTGCGCGGCCTGCGGCCGCAGGACACCACATACGACGGTGTGGCCCAGCACCTGCCCACGGTCTGGGTGGCCGTGCGTGCCAGCCTGCGCCGGGTGCTGGACGAGACCTCGCTGGACCAGCTGCTCACCGGCCGGATGCCTCGGCACGTCACCCGGCTCGCCGCCGCGCCGGACGCCTGGCAGAACCGGTGACGTCGGTCGGTGCCGGTCGTGCCGGTCGCGCCCGTCGCGCCCGTCAGCGGATGGTGAAGGGCGTGCGCCCGATCTCGGTGCCGTCGACCAACCAGACGCACGCGTAGTCACCGCGCGGCAGCGCGGCCTCCATCGGGATGTCCAGGGCGGCGGGACCGAAGGTGCCGAGCGACACGATGATGCCGCTCGTGGTGGGTCCGTCCCCCTGCGCGGTCGTGCTGCGCTTCGTCCCCCCGGCATCGAGGTCGAGCCGGACGTCGACGTGCGTGTCGCGCACGTCGAGGATGAGCGCGCTGCAGGCGATCAGCCGGGTGCCGTAGGGGAGCCGGTCGGTCCCCTCCCCGCAGGAGCGCACGCCGTCCACCGTGGTCAGGTCGTCCTGGTCGCAGACCGTCCCCTGCGAGACGCGCTCGGTGGGACCCTCGATCGTGGCGCTCGCCGACTGGTGCAGCCCGTGCGGCCCGTCGACCTCGCAGCGCCAGTCACCGCCCGGCAGCTCGAGCGCACCGCTGCCCACCATGCCGTGCAGGGGGATCGACTGCTCGCTGCTCTGGGCCGGCTGGGTGGTGGACCGGGTGAGGACCAGCCGGCCGTTGTGGAAGAACCGGGCCTGCAGCTTGCCGCCGCTCGTCGTGGTCACCGTGAAGCTGCAGTAGAGCGCGGTGGTCTCGGCGCCGCTGGTCTGGTGGCGGCAACGGCGGGTCTCCTCGTCGAAACCCTCCTTGCCGCACATCGTGACCGGTGACAGCGTCGTGTCGCCGGCCGTCACCGCGCCGGTGCCGCCGTCGTCGCCGGAGCCGGTGGCGGACGGGGCCGGCTCCGAGGCGACGGACGCCGGAGGGGGCGAGACCGTCGGCCCGGAGCTCGAGCACGCGGTGGCGCCGACCAGCAGCAGGGCCGCGACGGCGCACCCCAGCCGGGCTCGGCCCCTGCTCACCATGCTTGCTTCCTTCCGACGCAGATCCCACCACCACTCGCCGCGACGTCG
>CAYRLV010000096.1:0-3537 GCA_964425155.1 uncultured Ornithinicoccus sp.
GCCACGCGGCTGGTCGCCCCCAAGACCCCCCGCCGCTGAGTCCCTCTGCCGCGGCGCCATGGGAGCAGTGCGGGCTACCGTGGGGTCATGAGCATTCCCGTCGACCTGGCCGCGCTGGGCGAGACGCTGCGCGACTTCGACTACGCCTACCTGGTGACCATCACGGAGGAGTCGACTGCCCACGTCGTCGCGGTCAGCCCCGCGCTCGCGGACGATCGGCTCACCGTCGGTGACCTGGGCCGCCGCTCCCGGGCCAACGCCGCCGCACGGCCGACGGTGACCCTGACCTGGCCGCCCCGTGCGCCCGGCGGCTACTCGCTGATCCTGGACGGCTCCGCCGAGCCCGATGGCGACGACCTGCTGATCAGCCCGACCCGAGCGGTGCTGCACCGCGCGGCACCGGAGCGCGAGTCCCAGCCCGGAGACGGCTGCGCCTCGGACTGTGTCGAGATTCCCCTGGCCGCGACGTGACCTCGGCCGCGCCGCCGGAGGTGGGGGCCATGGCGCCGGACTTCACCCTCGCCGACGAGCACGGGCAACAGGTGTCCCTGGCCGACTTCCGCGGCCACAAGGGCGTCCTGCTCGTGTTCTACCCGTTCGCCTTCTCCGGCATCTGCACCGGCGAGCTCGGCGCGATCCAGGATGACCTGGGCCGTTACCAGAACGACCGGGTCCAGGTGCTGGCGATCTCCTGTGACCCGATGTTCACGCTGCGGGCCTGGGCCGAGCGGGAGGAGTTCGAGTTCCCGCTGCTGTCCGACTTCTGGCCGCACGGTGCGGTGGCACGGGACTACGGCGTGTTCCAGGAGGAGCGCGGCTTCGCCACGAGAGGCACCTTCCTGGTGGACCGGGACGGCACGGTCCGCTGGACCCTCGTGCACGAACCGGGCGAGGCGCGGGACTTCCGAGCGGCGCACCAACCCCTGGCCTCCTTCAGTTAGCCTGTCCCGCCAGACCCTCCCGATCTCGGGCCTGTAGCTCAGTTGGCAGAGCACCGCGTTTACACCGCGGGTGTCGTCGGTTCGATCCCGGCCGGGCCCACGTGGACGACCTCACCCTGCGCGACCTGGTCAGCGCCCTGGAGCAGCTCTACCCGCCGGACACCGCCCAGTCGTGGGACCGGGTCGGCCTGGTGACCGGCGACCTGGACCAGCCCATCCGGCGGATCCACCTCGCGGTCGACCCCACCCAGGCGGTCATCGAGGAGGCGCGCGCCGAGGGCGCCGACCTGCTCATCACCCACCACCCCCTCCTGTTGCGCGGCGTGCACAGCGTCGCCACCACCCACGCCAAGGGCGCGGCGGTCACCACCCTCGTGGTCGCCGACCTCGCCCTGTATGTCGCGCACACCAACGCCGACGTCGCCTCACCCGGCGTCTCGGACGCCCTCGCCGCCGCGGCCGGGCTGGACGGCACCGAGCCCCTCGCGATGGTGGAGGGTATGCCGCTCGGCCGGGTCGGGGACCTGTCCGCACCCGTGACGCTGCACCGGTTCGCCGAGCTGCTGGCCCGGGCGCTGCCGTCGGCGGCCGGCGGCATCCGCGTCTCCGGTGACCCCACGGCCACGGTGCGGCGGGTGGCCGTCCTGGGTGGCGCCGGCGACGATCAGTTCGACGCGATCCGGGCCAGCGGTGCGGACGTCTACGTCACGGCCGACCTGCGGCACCACCCCGCCTCGGAGGCGAGGGAGGAGGCCAGGGGAGGCACGCCATACCTCGTGGACGCCGGGCACTGGGCCACCGAGTGGCTGTGGCTGTCGAGTGCCCGTGATGAACTCCTCCGGAGCCTCGGCCAGCGGGGAGATACGGTGGAGTTCCACATTTCCAGCCTGTGCACCGACCCATGGGACTTCGTGGTCGATGCACGCACCGCAACCGAGTCCGGAGGCCGCCCTGAAAGCTGAACCCAGCCGCCAGCGACGCCTGCTCGACCTGCAGGCGTTCGACACCAGGCTCGACCAGATCGACCACAAGAAGGCCACGCTGCCGGTGCTGGCGGAGCTCGAGTCGGCGCAACGGGATGCCGAGTCCCTCGACGTCGAGCTGGTCAAGGCCCGGACCGCCGTCGACGACGTGCAGCGCGAGATCAGCAAGGCCGAGGCCGACGTGCAGCTGGTGCGTGACCGGGCGGCCCGCAACCAGTCCCGGCTGGACGCCGGGCAGGGCACCGCCAAGGACATGCAGGCGCTCCAGCACGAGCTGGAGTCGCTGGCCCGGCGCCAGTCCGAGCTCGAGGACGTCGAGCTCGAGATCATGGAGCGCGCCGAAGGACTCGAGGCCACCCTGGGGGAGCAGGAGGCGGCGCGCGCCGCGCTCGGCACCAGGCTGGACCAACTCCAGGCCGACCGCGACAGCCAGCTGGCCGAACTCGATGCCGAGCGCGAGCAGGTCGCCGGCGAGCGCGAACAGACCGCACCCGACATCGGCGACGACCTGCTCGCCCTCTACGACAAGATCCGCGCCTCCAGCGGGGGTCTGGGTGCCGCCGCGCTGGCCCAGCGCCGGTGTGGTGGTTGCCGACTCGAGCTCAACCAGGTCGACCTGGGGCGGATCGCCTCCGCTCCCGAGGACGAGGTGATCCGCTGCGAGGAGTGCCGCCGGATCCTGGTGCGCACCCCCGAGTCGGGGATCTGAGGGTGGCTCGTTCGCTCGTCGTCGAGGCCGACGGCGGATCGCGCGGCAATCCCGGCCGTGCCGGCTACGGCGCCCTGGTCCGTGACCCCGACACCGGGGCGGTCCTGGCCGAACGCGCGCAGTCGGTGGGCATCGCCAGCAACAACGTGGCGGAGTACTCCGGCATGATCGCCGGCCTGCGGGCGGCGCAGGGGATCGACCCCGGAGCCGACGTCGAGGTGCGGATGGACTCCAAACTCGTGGTGGAGCAGATGTCCGGCCGCTGGAAGATCAAGCACGAAGACATGCGCCGGCTCGCGTTGCAGGGCCGCGACGTCGCGGCCGAGATCAGCGCCGCCGGCGGTTCGGTGACCTTCACCTGGGTGCCGCGGGCGCAGAACGCTGCGGCGGACGCGCTGGCCAACGCGGCGATGGACGGCGAGACCATCGAGCGCGACGCCGACTCGCGAGGTGCGCTGGCCGGCAACGACGAGATGGGCGCGGAGACCGGGGACCTCACTCCCGGGCCGCGCCAGGTCATCAGCGACAGCCGGCACGCCGACCTCGACGCCCCCTCCCGGATCATCCTGGTGCGTCACGGTGTCACGCCGTTCACCGTCGCCGGGAAGCTGGACGGACGCGGAGGCGCGGACCCGTCGCTGAACGAGCAGGGCCGGTCGCAGGCCAAGGCCGCGGGTGACGCGGTGCGCCAGCTGCTGGAGGACATGCCGGCTGGCCCCGTGGCGGTGGTCACCTCGAGCCTGGCTCGGGCGAGGCAGACCGGGCAGGCCGTGGCGGACGCGATCGGCCTGACCCCTGAGGTCGATGCCGACTGGGACGAACAGGGATTCGGCGACTGGGACGCCAAGAGCATGGGACAGATCTCGGCCCGCTGGCCGGACGACCTGGCCGCGTTTCGCAACGA
>CAYRLV010000096.1:3637-11540 GCA_964425155.1 uncultured Ornithinicoccus sp.
GGTCTCGCGCGCAGTGACTTCGAGGAGATGTCCGAAGGCCTCTTCGTCACGTCGGGGTTCGTCTACGGCTCGGCGGAGGAGGCCGAGGCGGCGTTCGCGGGGGAGACCGACCGGTTCCTCTACTCCCGCTACGGCAACCCGACGGTGCGGATGCTCGAGGACCGGATGCGACTGCTGGAGGGGACCGAGGCGTGCTTCGCGACCGCGTCGGGGATGTCGGCGGTCTTCGTCGCGCTCGCCGCGCTGCTCGGCAACGGTGACCGGGTCGTGGCCTCGCGCGGTCTCTTCGGCGCGTGCTACGCCATCCTCGACGAGGTGCTGCCCCGGTGGGGCGTCGAGACCGTGTTCGTCGACGGCCCCGACCTCGACCAGTGGCGCGAAGCGCTCGCGAAGCCGACGGACTGCGTCTTCTTCGAGTCGCCCAGCAACCCGATGCAGGAGCTGGTCGACATGGCCGCGGTGTGTGAGCTTGCGCACGCCGCCGGCGCGACCGTGGTCGTGGACAACGTGTTCGGCACTCCGGTCTTCTCCCACCCGATCGACCACGGTGCCGACGTCGTGGTCTACTCCGCGACCAAGCACATCGACGGGCAGGGCCGGGTGCTCGGTGGCGCGGTGCTCGGCACGAGCGACTTCATCAACGGGCCGGTGAAGACCTTCGTGCGGCGGACCGGGCCCACGATGTCACCGTTCAACGCCTGGGTGCTGCTCAAGGGGCTGGAGACGATGTCATTGCGGGTGCGCGCGATGGCGGCGTCGGCGCTCGAGCTGGCGAAGGCGTTCGAGTCACACCCGAAGATCACCCAGGTGCTCTACCCATGGCTGCCGTCGCACCCGCAGCACGAGCTTGCCCGCCGGCAGATGGACGGGGGCGGCACGGTCGTCACGCTGGCCCTCGATGGCGGCAAGGCGGAGGCCTTCGCGGTGATGAACGCGTTGCAGCTGGTCGACATCTCCAACAACCTCGGCGACGCGAAGTCGATCATCACCCACCCGGCGACCACGACGCACCGCAGCATGACCGAGGACGAGCGGGCCGCGATCGGCATCACCGACGGGACGCTACGGGTCTCGGTGGGGCTCGAGGACGTCCAGGACCTCATCGACGACTTCACCCGCGCGCTGGGCTGACCTTCGCCCCGGCTGGGGTGGTGGGGCGGGTCGGCCGCTCAGATCGCCAGCACGGCGAGCGCGGCGCCGACGGTGAGGACCGCGCAGACCAGCCCCTCGGCCGCCAGTCGGGAGCCGCTGATGCGCACACCCGCGCGGCGGCACCGGTCGCGCCAGAGCAGGGTGGCCAGTGACCCCCACACGGTGACGAGCGGGCCGGCGTTGACGCCGATCAGCAGCGCGGCGAGCCGGTGCGGGTCAGCCGACGCCACGGGCTCCAGGGCGAGGTAGGCGGGGAGGTTGTTGACCCCGTTGGCCGACAGCGCACCGAGCCCGCCGACCCGGAAGAGGTCGCCCGCGTCGGTCCCCGACCCGGCCCAGCCGCGCAGTACCCCGGTCAGACCGTGTCGCCCGGCCAGGTCGACGAGCACGAACAGCACCGCGACCCCGAGCACCGTGGCCCAGGGCACGGAGACCCGCCGCAGCAGGTCTCGATCCCGCCAGGCGACGAGCACCAGCAGCAGCGCGGCCGCGATGCCCGCCGGGATCGCCGGCACCACTCCGGTGGCGAACACCGGTCCGAGGGCAAGGCACACGGCCGACGCACCCACCAGCAGGACCCGGTCATGCGGCTCCGGCGGCGGCTCGACCACGTAGCGACCTCGGAGTTGACGTCCGTGCAACAGCGCGAGGACGGCCACCGAGGCGACGATCGCGGCCAACGCCGGTCGCCACATCAACGACACGTATGCCGTGAAGTCCAGGCCGAGCGCGTGGAACTGGTGCAGCGCCAACAGGTTCGTGAGGTTGGAGACGGGCAGCAACAGCGAGGCGGTGTTGGCCAACCACACGGTGGCCATGACGAACGGGATGGCCGAGAGGCCGACCTGGCGGGCCAGCGTGATCACGACCGGAGTGAGCAGCACTGCCGTCGTGTCGAGGCTCAGCACGATCGTGGCCGCGCAGGCGAGCGCGACGACGAGCAACCAGAGGCGCCACGTCCGGTGGCGACCGGCGCGGGCGGCCCAGTGAGCTGCGACGTCGAACACCCCTGCTGCGTCGGAGATTTCGGCGACGATGGTCACCGCGACGAAGAAGGCGAGGACGGGGCCGACGCGCTCGGCCAGCATGACCGCGGACACGGCGGCAGCCCGCTCAGCGGGTGTTCACGTCGAGGACCCAGGGTCGTCCCGCCTTGGCCGGCTCGTGCAGTCGTGTCTCGAACCCCGGTTCCAGCAGCCGCTCCAACGCGTCGGGGGTGCGGGCGTCCCGGCTCTCGGCACACAGGTGGCGGGCGACCAGTCCGCGGGTGTGTTTGGCCATGTGGGTCGCGCCGGGCACGCGGATCTGGACCCAGCGATCGGCCAACGGACCGCGCGGAGTCCAGGCGGCGGCATACGTGCTGGAGCGGCAGTCCACGACGACCCCGCGACCGGCGGCCGCGGGGAGGGCGTCGCCGAGCGGCTCGCGCCACACCGAGGCGAGCGGGCCGAGCCCGTCCAGGTTGACCGACATCGACAGCCGGTACGGGGTGACCCGGTCACCGGGGCGCAGCGCGCCGTAGAGGGCGGAGACCACCAGCAGCCGACTGGTGGCCCGGCGGCGGGCGGCCGGGTCGAGGCTCGGGTGGTCGAGCGCGTCGTAGAGGACACCGGTGTAGAGGCTGAGCGCGCGCACGGCCGGAGCCTCGCGGACCCGTAGGTTGCGGTCGATCTCGTCCTGCAGGTTGGGACTCACCCCCAGGGCCACTGCGGCGTCCGGTCGTGCGCTGACCTCGGCCAGCGCGTCGATGACCTTCTCCCGGACCGGAGTCAACTCCGGGAAGCTCAGCCTGCCGAGATCCATCGGGTGCCCACGACGTCGCCCGGTCTTGGACTCGGAGGGTGGCAGCAGGATCAGCACGTCCAGACTGTATGCCGCTGGGTTACGGCCGAATCGCGCAGGGCTCGCCTAGGGTTGGGCCATGGCGAGCCGACGCATCCACATGGACACGAAGCGGCGCGACGAGGACGGGGTGGAGGCGGACGGGCTCGACGCGGCCTTCGAGGCGATCCGCGTCGAGCTGAAGGTGCCGGACGACTTCTCGGCCGAGGTGCTGGCGGAGGCGGAGCAGGCGGCCGCGGCACCCGAGTTGCCCCAGCGAGACGAGACCTCGCTCGAGTTCTTCACCATCGACCCACCCGGCTCGATGGACCTCGACCAGGCGATGCACCTGGAGCGAGCCGGTGACGGGCACCGGGTCCGCTATGCGATCGCGGACGTCCCGGCGTTCGTGCGTCCCGGGGGAGCGGTGGACGAGGAGGCTCGGCGTCGCGGGCAGACGATCTACTGCCCCGACCAGCGGTCCCCGCTCCACCCGCCGTCGCTGAGCGAAGGGCTGGCCAGCCTGCTGCCGGGGGAGGTGCGGCCGGCGTTCGTCTGGGACCTGCACCTCGACGGCAACGGCGAGGTCACCTCGGCGGAGGTCTACCGGGCGATGGTGCGCAGCGCCGAGCGGCTCGACTACGACCAGGTGCAGAAGACGGTCGACGCCGGGGACGACGAGCGGCTGGGCCTGCTCAAGGAGATCGGTGAGCGTCGTATCCGCCTGGAGCAGGCCCGGGGCGGTGCCGGGCTGCCGATGCCCGAGCAACAGGTCACCCTCGGCGACGACGGGCGCTACGTGCTGGAGTTCCGGCCGCTCGTGCCGGCTGAGGACTGGAACGCCCAGATCTCCCTCATGACCGGGATGGCGGCGGCCGACATCATGCTACACGGCAAGGTCGGCATCCTGCGCACGATGCCGCCGGCCGACGAGCGGACCATCACCCGGTTCCGGCGACAGACGAAGGCGCTCGGCGTGCCCTGGCCGGCGGACACGTCATACGGGGACTTCCTGCGGACGCTCGACCAGACCAACCCGAAGCACCTGGCGCTGATCCACGACGCGACGACGCTCTTCCGTGGAGCCGGGTACACGCCGTTCGAGGGCGAGGTGCCCGAGCAGACGGTGCAGGCTGCCGTCGCCGCGCCCTACGCCCACGTCACCGCTCCGTTGCGTCGGCTGGTGGACCGGTTCGGACTGGTCGTGTGCGAGGCGCTCTGCGCGGGGCAGACGCCGCCGGAATGGGCCGTGCGGGCGTTGCCCGATCTGCCCGAGGTGATGCAGCGCACCGACCAGGTGGCGGGTGCGGTGGACCGCGCCTGCACCGACACGGTGGAGGCCGCCGCGCTGCAGCACCGGGTCGGCGAGGAGTTCCAGGCGTCGGTCGTGGACGTGCGCGACGACGGGGAGTCGCTGGTGCAGGTCACCGAGCCGGCGATCCTGGCGGAGGCCGACGGCAAGGCCGAGCCGGGCAGCATGGTCCGCATCCGACTGACGACGGCTGACGTCGCTCGCCACCGGGTGCGGTTCGAGGTGGTCGGGGAGAGTTGACGTGACGACCGGGACGGTGCCGCTGCCGGCCGTGGTGGCCAGCGACCTCGACGGCACGCTGTTGCGCAGCGACGGGACCGTTTCGCGCCGGACCCGGGAGACCCTCCACCGGGTCGAGCAGGCCGGCACCGAGGTCGTGCTGGTGACCGCTCGACCGCCGCGCTGGTTGGACCACCTGGGCGACATCGCCGGGGCGCACGGCGTGATCCTCTGCTCCAACGGTGCGTTCGCGTATGACGTCCGCAGCCACACGGTCACGGCCGAGCACTGCCTGACCTCCGACACCGTGCTGTCGCTCGCCGCCGATCTGCGCGAGGCGCTGCCTGGCATCGGCTTCGCCGTCGAACGGCGGACCGGGTTCGCCCACGAGCCGGGGTACGTCATTGCCGGCTCCGAGCCGCGGGGTGTCGCCGTCGTCGACGTGCCGGATTCCGATGCCGCGATGCTCGAGGCCTTGCTCGACCCGTTGCCCGGGAAGCTTCTGGCCAAGTGTCCGGGCGTCCCGGACGAGGAGTTCCACGAGACGGTCCGCGCCGTCGTGGGGGAGCGCGCGGTGCTGGCCTTCTCGGGCGCCTTCGGCCTCGCCGAGATCTGCGCGTCGGGGGTGACCAAGGCTGCGGCGCTGGCCGACTGGTGCGCCGAGCGGGGCGTCGCGGCCAGGGACGTGTGGGCGTTCGGAGACATGCCGAATGACATCCCCATGCTGGCCTGGGCGGGCACGTCCTTCGCCGTCGCCGGGGGCCACCCGGAGGTGCTGGCCGCGGCCACGTCGGTCTGTCCGTCCAACGACGTCGACGGTGTGGCTCAGGTCCTCGACGCGGCGCTGTCTCGCTGAATCCCGCGGGCTGGCGCCGAGTCCGGCAGGCCGGCTCGTGCCGTATGCTGTGGGCTGGATGAGTCGGTCAGGCGGTCGCGTCGTCACCCACCTCGGTGGGAGGCGCCGAGGAACGTCCGGGCTCCGAAGGGCAAGGTGGTGGCTAACGGCCACCCGGGGCGACCCGCGGGACAGTGCCACAGAGAACAGACCGCCTCGGTGGACCACTCCGCTCCGGCGGGGCAGGCGCCGTGGCAAGGGTGAAACGGTGGTGTAAGAGACCACCAGCGCCCCAGGTGACTGGGGCGGCTCGGTAAACCCCACCAGGAGCAAGGTCAGACAGCACACGTTGGAGGGCGGCCCGCCCAAGTGTGCGGGTAGACCGCTGGAGGTGTCCGGCAACGGGCACCCGAGATGGATGACCGTCGCCCGTTCGCCGGCAACGGCGTCCGGGAACAGAACCCGGCGTATCGACCGACTCATCCACCCATCCCGGGAATCGGCGCCCGATGGCGCGTCAACAAAGGGTAAAGATCTGTTCTGAATACTGCTGGGAGAAATCCCGAGAAGGCCACCGAGTTCACCCTTTCGCGAATCGGGATCCGTTGCACAGCAACCGATTTGGGCAAATCCGCCGGGTTGGAGCAAACATGGCAAGAGAATGTTGGTCGTCTTGCCCGGTGAAACAACCGTGGACAGCCACACGCGCCCGTCCTACCGTCGGGTATCAGGTCATCGACCGTGGTGAGGGGGTGCAGTGCAGTGAGCCATCGGTCCCTGACGGCCCGAATCCCCTTGCGTTGGCTGCTGCTCGCTGCGCTCCTCGCCGCCGCGTGGATCGTGGTGGGGGCGACAGCGGCGCAGGCGGACGAACACCCCGGTGGCGTCCAGAACGGCCCTCAGTCGAAGGAGACCGGCGAGCAGCACGCGCTGCTTCCCGGTGTGGACAAGAGGGCTGATCGGCTCCGTTCGAACGTGGGCAGGACGATCGACGCCAAGGTGGCCAAGCCGCTGAAAAGCACCACGCGGGGAGTCGTGGATCGCGCGCTGCCCTCGTCGGAGGCTCACGAAGCAGCCCCTCCGGAGGTGCCCGCAGCCCCGTCGCCGGACGCCGCGTCAACCTCCGATCGGGACGCCGCGGGCACGGCTCCTCAGGGCGCTCCCGAGGAACCGGCTACCGCCCCGAAACGTGCTGAGAAACAAGACGATTCGAGCGACGGTGCTCCCGCTGTTGCTTCTCGCGAGACCCCGCAGCCAGCCCCGTCGCGCTCGGTCGAGACTGACGTCAAGCGCAAGGTCGAGCAGGTCCTCACTCCCGAAGTGCCGGTGCCGACTCGCGAGCCCTCCGCCGAGCCGGTGCCCCAGAGCGCTCCGGAGCCCGTCAACGAGGTCTCGAACCCGCCTGCTCCGTCCACGGAGGCGGCGAGGTCAGCGAAGCCGATGAAGACGGCGAATCCTGTTGCAAAAAGGGATAATTCACCGCGCCCCCTGACTCACGCGGTCTCGGCGGTCGACCAGGTGCTCGGCGACGCCACGCACGATGTCCGGCAGGTGACCCGCCGCCTGCCCACGGCGAAGGTGACGGAGTCGCAGCTCGGCTCCGGTCTTCAGGACGCCGTCCTGGAGACCGTCTCGAGGACCACCACCGCCACCAAGCAGGTGGCGATGGCAGTCGACGACCAGGTGGCGACGACGTCCACGCAGGTGGACGAGGCCCTGCACCAGGGCCCGGTCGTGCGGGCACTGTTGGGCGACCGCCCGGTCTCGACCATCCTCGGAGGGGTGGACCACACGGTGACCGCCGCGCTGGACCCCGTGACGGAGGTGACCGCCTCCACCTTGGGCAGGACGAGCACCGTGGTGACGCGGACGACGCGCGCGACTCCCGCCATACCGGCGGTGCTGCCAGGCACCGTGCCCGAGCGTGACGGCGCGCTCGACGCTCCCGACCGTTCGAGTGTCCAGGCACCCGGGCAGCGGCCGCGCGTCTCTGCGGTGCAGACCGGCGATCAGGTGGCGCAGCCGAGCGTGGCAGGCACCGCCATGACTGCGGCGAGCCACACGGGCGAGCTCGTGCCGACGAACTCGCCAGCCGCCGTGGCTGCGCCCCACTCGACGCGGACGGCTCCGGTTGCGGCTCAGAGTTCCGCTTCCGTCGAGCAGAGCCTGGTGGGGGCGTCCGTCACGGGGCAGCGGGTGCCCACGTCGCCGCAGCCGCTGGCACCCTCGTCGCCGGTGGCCGGCGTGGGCGGCAGCTCCGTTGAGGCCGGCTCCGGTGGTGCTGCTGCTCCGGTGTCGCTTCCTCCCTCGACCAGCGCCAAGGGCGGCCTGGTCGAGCTCTTCTCCGTGCGCGTCCAGGATTGGGCGCTGCCGAACGCTCCTTCACACGACCCCGGCTCGTCGCCTGATTGACGAGACCACGCCGTCCGGTTCGTCCGGGCGGGCGAGGTCATGGCCGCGATCTGCGGCCCCACGTCAATCAAGGGATGAGTCATGCATGCTTGTGTGCGCAGGGGGCTCTACGGTTCCCTGTTCGCGGGAGGACTGATCGTCCTCGGCGCGAC
>CAYRLV010000097.1:0-11459 GCA_964425155.1 uncultured Ornithinicoccus sp.
GAGGCCGGGGTCCCCGCGAAGTATCGGAGCGCAGCGGAGAACTTCGTGGGGTGGCAGGCACGAGCGAGGACTTCGTGGGGTGCTCTTGGCGGGGTGTGGTCATGTCCACCTCCGCCCGGAGGGACGAGCCAGCAGGCCGGTCAGGTGTCGCGCGACACGGGCCGGGGTGGGACGCGCGAGACGCGACAGCACGTCGCCTCGTGTCGCCTGCAGCGCATCAGCGGTGGCCCGACCGCCGGCGACGAAGCCGGCCACGGCCAGCCGCGCCCATCCGTGCAGCTCGCCCACGAGGGGAGCCCCGGAATCGAGCAGCGCTCGTGCGCAATCGATCTCGTGCCGCATCAACCGCCGCAACGGTTCGGAGGCCGTTGCGGCGCCGAGTTCGGACTCGTCCACCCCGAACGCCCGGAGGTCGTCCTGCGGGAGGTAGACCCGGCCGGCCCGGTGGTCCTCTCCCACGTCCTGCCAGTGCTCCAGCAGCTGGAGCGCCGAGCACACCCGGTCGGACAGTCGCGCGCAGTGGTCGTCGTCGACGCCGAAGACCCCGAGCACCAGCCGGCCCACCGGGTCGGCGGAGAGGCGGCAGTAGCCGAGCAGGTCGCCGAACGTGGCGTAGCGGGTGACCCGCTGGTCGGTCAGGTTGGCCTCGACCAGCTGCTGGAACGGCTCCTCGGGCAGCCCGCAGTCGCGGACGGTGGGGACCAGGGCCACCAGGACGGGGTGCGAGGGTGACTCCTGCCGCCAGATTCGGGCGAGATCGGAGCGCACCGCCAGCAACTGCGCGGTGCGGTCGCCCTCGGCCTCGTCGCCGAGGTCGTCGATGGTCCGGGCGACGGCGTAGATCGCGTGCAGGTGTTCGCGATGACGACGTGGGAGAGCTCGGAGCGCCACCGGGAAGTTCTCCAGGCGCTCACGTTGCCGCTGCTCCACCGAGTCTGGCGCATCCGGTGGCAGTGCGATCGAATCCGCCATGAATTGATCATCTCCCACGAGTCGGCGGTGAGTCTGCAGGCCCCGCCGAGGAATGCTGGCCGGAATTTGTGTCTCAGTGCTAATTTTGTCGCCGAGAGCCAAGCCGAGGGAGGTGTGCCGCCGATCATGGCCACCGCCGTCGTCACCAAGGCCCAACTCGCGAACCTGCGCCAGGCGCTCGAGGAGCAGTTCCCGCCGCTGCTGGTGGAGGTGGCGACGCTGCTCGAGCCGGAGTGGCCGGACTACGCCGAGTTCCTGCGGCTGCAGGGCGACGAGGTCGCCCGGGTGGGGCCGTCCTTCGTCCAGTGGCTGCTCGACGTCGCGCGCATCGACCGGCCGCGCGCCGACGACCACGCGCTGTCCACCTCGGCGATGACCCACGACAGTGACGCGCTGTTCGAGTCGATCGGCCGGCTGCAGTGGCAGCAGGGACACGAGCTCACCCGGCTGCTCACCGCATACCAGGTCGGCGCGCGGGCGGCGTGGCGGCACGTGTCGCAGACCGCCCTGTCCCTCGAGCTCGAGCCCGACGTGGTGGCGGCGCTCGCCGAGGCCGTCTTCGTCTTCGTGGGCCGGCTGTCGTCCTCCTCCGCCTATGGCTACGCGCAGCAACAGTCCGAGAACCGCGTGGCGCGCGAGCGTCTGCGCGACGAGCTCACCGAGATGCTGCTGTCCGAACGATCCGACATGGTCGCGGTCCGCGGCGCGGCCGCCCGGGCCGGATGGCGGCTCCCCCAGTCCGCGTCGATCGTGCTCGGCGATCCGGACCAGGAGGGGGCGCGACGGCTGATGGAGCAGGGCCCGCCGCAGTGGCTGCGGCTGCGGCAGGACGGATTGTTCGGCGTGATCGTGCCGGACGCGGCGGCGCCCGGCCACCGCGCGCGGCTCGAGACGGCGCTTCGTGGCGCCTCCGCCGTCGTGGGCCCGGCCGTCCCCCTCGAAGTGCTCCCGGCCAGTGCACGGGTGGCCATGATCGCCGAGCGGCTGGCCCGCGAGGGCCTGCTCGTCGGTGACCCGGTCTTCGTGTCCGACCACCTCGACACGATCATCGTCCACCGCGACGACCTGCTGGTCCGGGCCCTGCGCAACCAGGTCCTCGCGCCGCTGGACGACCTCACGACAGCGGCGCGGTCGCGACTCGAGGCCACCTTGACCTCATGGTTGCGCCACCAGGGCAGCCAGCAGAGCGTGGCCGAGGATCTCGGCATCCATCCCCAGACGGTGCGCTACCGACTCGGTCAGCTGCGCGAGGTGTTCGGCGCCGCCCTCGACGACCCGGACGAGCGAGCCCGCCTCTTCCTCGCCCTCGGGTGGGGCGGGTCCAGGGAGTCCTGAGCAGGGTCCTGAGCAGGGCCGTCGCGCAGCGACCGGACGGCCTCGACGAAGGCCGGCACCAGCCGGTCCACCTCGATGACGTCCGGGTCGGCCACCATGCCGATGCCGACGACACCGGTCCACCCGAGCGCCCCGACGGTGAGCGGCGCACCCGGTGCCAACGGCAGCACGGGGAGCACCCCCGTCACGGCCGAGCCGGCCATCGACACCCGCTCGACCGGCCCCGGGATGTTGGACACGATGGCCTGGAAGAAGCGGCGCCCGTAGACGGTTCGCGCGAACCACGCCACGAAGGGCTCCGGCACGGCGCCGAGCACGCCGGACATGACGAATCGCGAGGCGAGCGCGCGAGTCGGGGTCCGCAGCCTCGCGGTGTGCCGGCCGATGACCGCGAGGCGTTCGGCGGGAGTCATCGGGTCGAGTGGGAGGTCGATCATCACCGCAGCGGTCACGTTGCCGTCGTCGGTCGAGCCCGGCGCGCGCAGCATCATCGGCACCGCCACCCGCAGCCGGTCGCGCGCACGTTCGGCCAGGTCCGGGTGGGTCCGCAGGAACCCCTCCGCCGTGGCGGAGAGCACCACGTCGGTGACCCTGCGGCCGTGCCGGCGGGCGACCTCTCGCAAGAGGTCGAGCTCCACGGTGGTGCCGGCGAACTGCCTTGTCGGAGAGGCCGGGTCGGAGAGCGTCACGGTGGCCCGTCCGTCGGTCGCCAGCTGGGCCAGCCCGTATGCGGTGGCTCCCGCGCGTCGCCAGCGCCCCGGTCCCGCTGTGGTCGAGGGAGGAGCCTCGGGGGGCGGTGTGAGCAGCTGACGGATGTTCTCGATGACACCGAGGCCGTCCGAGAAGCTGTGGTGCGCCATCACCAGCAGCGCGGACTGGTCCGGGGCGACACCCCGCACGACGACCAGGCGCCACAAGGGCCGGTCGTCCGGTAGCGGTGTCGTGGTCATCCGGTTCACGTACCGCTGCACGTCCTCGTGCGGTGCCGCACGACCGTCCGGCCCGCGCAGGTCGTGCTCGACCACGTGCCAGGACAGGTCGACGTCCGGCACCGCGACCCAGCGCAGACGCCGCCACCGCGAGCCCACCTCGAGTCGCTGCCGGAACCGAGGCAGGCTGGCCAGGTGGTCGGCCACCACGGCGCGGACGTCCTCGACGGCGGGGGCCTCGCCGCCCGGGGACTGCTCGAAGTAGGCGAGCCCGGCAACGATCTGGGGTGCCTGGGGCGTGTTGAGGTGCCAGAAGAAGGCGTCGGCGGAGGGCACCGTGGAGCGGCGCCGGTCGACCATCCGCGCACCACCCTTCGCCAGGAACACCGCGACATAGACCACCACAGCACCGGCCACCGCGTCGAGCAGGTAGTGGTTGGCGGTCGACACGATGACCGCCACGGTGACCAGCACGTGCAGCCCGCTGACCGCCTGCAGCCCGCGGTGGGCACCGACCAGCCCGAGCATCACACTGACCCAGAGCGCCCAGCCCAGGTGGAGCGACGGCATGGCCGCCAGTTGGTTCGCCCGGTCGGTGAGTGTCCATCCCCACGACCCGAAGGTGTGGCCGGACAGGACCGTGTCGACGTAGCCCGATCCCTCGAGGAACCGCGGCGGTGCGGTCGGGAAGAGCGCGAAGATCACGATGCTGATGAGGTTCAGGGCCAGGAACGAGTCCCGCACGACGCGCCAGTGCTCCGGCCACCGCCAGTAGGCCCACAGGATCAGGGCGAAGGCGCTGATCAGGTAGCTGAACGCGTACTCGTAGTTGGCCAGCACCTGCAACACATCGTGCCGGGCGAGCCAGTGGTTCGCCGCCAGCTCCACGTCCAGGTGCAGGGTCCGCTCGAGCGACACGATGCGCTGGGCGTTCGCCTTGGCCCGGGGCAGCTGGTCCGGCCCGACCAGGGCGTCGACCACCACGTAGACACCGAACAACGCCAGCCCGATGGCCACTTCACGCCACCACGGGGGTCGAAGGACGTCAGGCGGTGTGCGACGCATGCCTCCCCCAATGGGCCTGGTGGGCCGCCACGCCGTGGGCCAGCCCGGCGACCCCGAGCACGATGAGCGCGCCCGCCCCGGCGATCGAGGCCAGGGGGCCCGGGGCGGTCGGCAGGGACACCTGGAAGGCGAGGATCCCCAGCAGGTAGCTGGCGGTGGGGTTGGTGATGTTCATCGCGGCCACCGACCAGGTCAGGGGCCCGGTCGCGAAGGCGGCCTGCTCGACCACGACGCCGGTCAGGGCCGAGGCCGCGAGGCAGTAGCCGGGCCAGTCCCGGGCGGTGCCGCCGACGCCCACCGTGACCAACGACGTGGTCGTCAGCTTCATGAACACGGCGGTGAACGCGAAGCAGATCCCGGCGGCCACCGACAGCAGCATGCTGCGCACCGGCAGGGGGCGGCGCGCCGCGGCCGAGACCAGCAGGATGATCAGCCCGACGGCGCACACGGCAGCGAGCACCACCCGGGGGCGCTCGGCCGGTGCCGACAACGGTGTCGCGCCATCCACGGTCAGCAGCAGGGCCAGTCCGCCGGCTATCGCGGCGCCGGCCAGCCAGTAGCGCGCCGAGGGCATCCGACGGGTGCTGAACGCCACGAGCGCCATGGTGAACAGCAGCTGCGCGGACAGCAGGGGCTGCACCAGGGCGACCGAGCCGAGGTGCAACGCCGTGGCCTGGGCGAAGAAGCCGACCAGGTTGGCCAGCCAGCCGGCCAGCCAGACCTTCTGCCGGGGCAGGTCGCGAGCGCCGTCCAGCAGACCCCGGACGAACGTCGAGGTGCGGGAGGGCGGCTCGTCGACACGGCCGGTGAGCGCGTGGCGGGCACCCTGCTGCTGGAGAAAGACCGCGGTGGCGAACAGCAGCGCCGCCACCAGAGCGATCACCGTGGCCAGCAGCATGTCACTCCGGCTCCTTCTCCGTGGCAGGCGTGGTCACGTCGGGTGGACCCACCGGCAGCCGCTCGCCGAAGCGGCCGTTCAGCCGACGGAACACCGACGGGGCGGTCCCCCGGGCCGTCTGGGCGAGGCGCAGCCAGACCGGCACGAAGGCTTCCGCCCGTCCGCTCTCGAGCACGCCTTGCACAGCGCGTGCGACCGCATCGGCGCTCTGCGGCCTCGGGATCCGGCGGTCGTACGGCCGCCCCCGCGTCGCGAAGAACGGCGTGTCGACGGCGCCCGGCACGACCACGCTCACACCGATTCCGCGGCCGGCCACCTCCAGGCGGAGGCTCTCGGCGAACCCGTCGAGACCGGCTTTCGCCGCCGCATACACCGCTTCGCCGGCGACCCCGGTGCGCCCGGCGATCGACGAGACGAAGCACAGGTGACCGCGGCCACGGCGCAGCAGGTGGGGCAGCAGCAGGTGAGTGAGGGCGATCGGCGCGGCCAGGTCCAGCTGCAGGATGGCGTTCCGCCGGGCGTCGGGCATCTGCTCGAACCGCCCCGACCACCCGATCCCGGCGCTGTGCACCACCGCGTCCAGGTGCCCGTGCACGCCGAGCGCCTGGTCGGCCAGGGCCGCCACACCGGTGTCGTCGGTCAGGTCGGCGAGGACGCTCGCGGCGCCGGTGCGCTGCGCCACCCCGTCCAATCGCTCGCGGTCGCGGCCGTGCACGACCAGCTGGGCGCCGCGCTCGGCGAGCCGCACCGCGGTCGCCTCGCCGATGCCGGAGGACGCGCCGGTCACGAGCACGACGCTGCCGTCGATCCGCACGCCTTCCTCCTCTCCGTCGCCCCGTCGCCGGCGGGGGACGTCACTCGTGCCGGCGCCGGCCCGATCCGATCTGGTGCGACACCCGGCGGACCAGGCTGCGGGGCAGCACCTTCGTCGCGGCCACCACCGCCCGGTAGGCGGGACCGGGAACGCTGATGACCTTGCCCCTGGCGGCGTCCGCCAGGCCGTCCCGCACCAGTCGTCCGGAGTCGAGCCAGAGGGGTTCCGGCAACCGGCTCATGTCCATTGTCGCCCTCTCGTGGAATTCCGTCCTCGTGAAACCCGGGCAGAGAGCGGTCACCGTCACGCCGGTGCCCTTCAGTTCGCAGGCTAGTGATTCGGAGAAGACGGTGACGAACGATTTCACCGCGGAGTAGGTGGACAGGACGACGAAGCCCCCCACGGACGACACGTTGATGATCGTGCCGCGCCCACGGCTGCGCATCGCCCGGGCGGCGGCGTGGGACAGCACCACGACCGCGCGACACATGACGTCGAGGGCTCGCTCCTCGTCCTCGACGTCACCGTCGACGAACCCGTGCCCCAGGCCGAATCCGGCGTTGTTGACCAGCAGGTCGACCGGGCGGTCCGGGTCGGCGATGCGGTCGGCCACCCGCTGCGCCTGCGCACGGTCGGCGAGGTCGGCCCGCAGCACCTCGACGCGGACGCCGAAGCTGGCGCGCAGCTGGTCGGAGACGTTCTCCAACCGGGCGCGCTCGCGGGCCACGATGACCAGGTCGTGGCCGCGGCCGGCCAGCTCGTGGCAGAAGGCGAGGCCGATGCCGGAGGAGGCACCCGTCACCAGGGCTGTCGTCATGGGCTCACCTCTCGTGGCGGGGAAGGTTCCACTCTGCCAAAACTGTCGTTCCCTGTCGCGCCCGGTTCCATGCGTGGCTGCCGGGCCCCTCCGCCCCGGCGCGGGCAGCGCCCCGGCCGCACGGTCGGCAGGTACGGTCGCCCTGTGCGCATCGCAACCTGGAACATCAACTCCATCCGCTCCCGCATCGACCGGGTCGCGGCCTTCCTGCAGCGACACGACGTGGACGTGCTCGCCATGCAGGAGACCAAGGCCCGCGACGACCAGTTCCCGTTCGAGCGGCTGGAGGACCTCGGTTACCAGGTCGCGCACCACGGCCTGAACCAGTGGAACGGGGTGGCCATCGCCTCCCGCGTGGGCCTCGACGAGGTCGAGCGCGGCTTCCCCGACATCCCCCTGTATGGCGAGCCTCCCGTCGCCGAGGCACGTGCCCTGGGTGCCACGTGCGCAGGCGTCCGGCTGTGGAGCCTCTACGTCCCCAACGGACGGGCACTCGGCGACCCGCACCTCGCCTACAAGCTCGACTGGATGAGCAAGCTGCGGGACGCAGGGACCCGCTGGCTGGCGGACGATCCGCGAGCGCAGATCGCGCTGTGCGGCGACTGGAACATCGCGCCGTTCGACGACGACGTCTGGGACATGGCCTACTACGCCGACAAGACGCACGTCTCGCCGCCCGAGCGCGAGGCCTTCCACGGCATCGTCGACGCCGGCTTCACCGACGTGGTGCGCCCGCACACTCCCGGACCCGGCGTGTACACCTACTGGGACTACACCCAGCTGAGCTTCCAGAAGCGACGGGGCATGCGCATCGACTTCGCGCTCTGCTCCCCGGCGCTGGCCGAGCGGGTCACCGGGGCCGGGATCGACCGGGAGGAGCGGAAGGGCAAGGGAGCCAGCGACCACGCACCGGTGCTGGTCGACCTGGCCGAGCAGTGAGCCCGACCTACTCGGTCTGGCTGACCCGTGACGTCGACCACGAGGTGGTGGTCGTCGGCAGCGGGTTCTCCGGGCTGGCCATGGCGATCCGGCTCAAGCAGGCCGGCCAGCACGACTTCCTCGTCCTCGAGAAGGCCGCCGATCTGGGCGGGACCTGGCGGGACAACCGCTATCCGGGCTGCGCCTGCGACGTGCCGTCGCACCTGTACTCGTACTCGTTCGAGCCGAACCCGGACTGGTCCCGGGTCTACGCCCCGGCGCCGGAGATCCACGACTACCTGCGCCGGTGCGCGGAGAAGTACGACATCACCAGCCACCTCTGGTTCGACAGCCCGCTCCAGGTGGCGGAGTACGACGAGGGGTCGGGGGTCTGGACGCTGACCATCGGTGGCCCACGGGAGCATCCCGCCGTCGTCCGGTGCCGCGCGCTGGTGCTGGCCGTGGGTCCGATGCACGAGCCCTCGTTCCCCGACATCCCCGGGCTCGGCGAGTTCGCCGGGGAACTGGCGCACACCGCCATGTGGGACCCGGCGCCGACGGTGGACGGCCGACGCGTCGGTGTGCTGGGCACCGGGGCGAGCGGGGTGCAGGTTGTGCCCGAACTGGCTCGTCGTGCCTCGGATCTGACGGTGTTCCAACGCACTCCGGCGTGGGTGCTGCCGAGGAACGACCAGCCGATCGACGCGGCCACCCGCCGCCGGTTTGCCCGGATGCCGGCACTGGCGCGTGCCCACCGCCAGTCGCTCCACTGGCGAGCCGAGTCGCGAGCGGCGGGCTTCACGTCATACCCACCGGGCCCGACGGCGATCGAGCGGATCGCACGGGACCACCTGCGGGACCACGTGAGCGATCCGGCTCTGCGCCAACGGCTCACCCCCGACTACGCGCTGGGCTGCAAGCGGGTGGTGCTGTCCGACGACTACTTCCCGACCCTCCAGCAGGACCACGTGTCGCTCGTCACGTCCGCCGTCGACCGCGTCGAGCCGGACGGTGTCGTCACCGCCGACGGTGCCCGGCACCGGCTGGACACGCTCGTGTTGGCCACCGGCTTCGACGTCACCGGCTCCTACGCGTTCATGGACGTCTTCGGGCGAGCGATGCGCAACCTCGGCAACGAGTGGCGTGAGGGTGGGATGGAAGGCCACCTCGGGACGACGGCGCACGGATTCCCCAACCTGTTCACGCTTCTCGGCCCCAACACCGGCCTGGGGCACACCTCGATGGTGCTGATGATCGAGGCCCAGGCCGACCTCGTCATCGAGCTGCTCAAGGAGCGCGACCGACGCCGGGCGCAGTCGGTCGAAGTGCTTCCCGAAGTGCAGGCCGCCTTCAACGCCGACCTCCGCCGGCGCAGTCGGCGCTCGGTGTGGGAGTCCGGTTGTGCCAGTTGGTACCTCGACCGCGACGGCGTCAACCGCGTGGCGTGGCCCGGATCGGCCGGGGCGTTCCGGCGACTGACCCGGCGGGTGCGCCCGGAGGACTACGCCTTCGCCGGCGTCCGGACCTGACCTCCGAGGGTCGCAGTAGGGCTCAGATGCGGCGGCGCATCACCCAGCGCCACTTGGCGATCCGGCGATCCCGCTCGAAGCCGAACTCCTCGAAGAGGCTCTCCGGCCCGGTGTGCAGGTAGGAGCCCTGCTGCGGTTTGCGGCCCTCGACCTGCTCCGGGTAGGCCTCCACCAGACCGCCGCCTGCCTCCTCGATCGCGGCGAGGACACCAGCGACGGCAGCCCGGGACACCCCGCTGCGGCGGTGCCCTCGCCCGGTGAAGATGCAGCCGATTCGCCAGTCCGGGAGCTCGGTGAGCTCCTTGTCGTAGGCCTTCGCGTTCTGGATCCTCGGCAGCTCCTGCGGCGAACCGTACTGACACCACCCCACGGCCTCATCGCCGTCGTAGACCAGGAGCTGGTGGACCGCACCGTCGCGCACGAGCCGCCGTTTGGCATCACGGTTGTGCGCCGGCTGCGCTCCGTCGAGGCCCTCGGGGTGGAAGCCCATGCACCAGCACCCGCCCCAGACACCGTTGTTCGCCTCGACGAGGGCAGCGAAGTCCGGCCAGGTCTCCTCGGTCAGCGACCGCGTCGGGTATGGGGTGCTCTTCTGCGGCATGTCGTCTCCCTCGCCGGCCTCAGCCGGCGAACTCGATCTCGTTTGCCGGGAGCACGGCGGTGGTCTGTCCGGGGTACTGGGTGTCCTCGACGAAGAAGTTCGTGTAGGCGATCATCGCCTCCGCGCCCACCGGCACGGTGCGGCCGTCGGGCAGCGGGAGGTCCCAGGGACCCACGTCGGTGGTGTGTCCGTCGGCGACGAGAGTCACGTCATACCCCTCCACCTGCGCGCGGGCGGTCGTGGTGCGGATGCAGGCGTCGGTGGCGGCACCGCAGATCACCAGGTGACCGACGCCCAGCCGGTCGAGCTCCTTGCGCAGGGTGGTCTCGACGAACGCGTCGAGGTAGTGCTTGGGGACGACGGTGTCGTCGTCGCCGGGCCGGATCCCGTCGAGGATCTGCCACCCGTCCGACCCCGGCGCGAAGGGCTCCCCCTCCTCGTGCTGCACCCAGATCACCGGCGTCCCAGCCTGTTTGGCCCGATCGATGAGGGAGCGGATCCGCTGGACGACGTCGTCCCGGCGCCAGCCCTCCCCGGCGCTGGACTGCTGCATGTCGATGACGAGAAGTGCGCTGGTCGTGTGCTTGGTGTTCTCCATGGATAGCAGCGTAGGATCTCATCCTGTCAGTTTCCGACCGGATGAGGTGGGCGATGTCGAGTCCTGCCGGACGCGTGCTCACGCTGCTGGAGCGAGTGCAGGAGCGCCCGGGGCTGACCGCGCCGCAGCTGGCCGACGAGTTGGGCGTCAGCGAGCGGACCACCCGCCGATACGTCGCCACGTTGCAGGAACTCGGCATTCCGGTGGAGGCGCACCGAGGAAAGTACGGCGGCTACCACCTCCGCCCCGGTTACCGGATGCCGCCGCTCATGCTCTCCACGGACGAAGCCGTCGCCCTGACCCTGGCGCTCGCGGCCATGCGCGAGCCGGCCGGCGACGCGGAGGCTCCGCCCGTCCGGGCCCTCGGCAAGCTGCTGCGCGCCCTCCCCCAGGGCGTCGGGGACCGGGTCCAGGACGTGCTGACCGCCGTCACTCCCCCGTCCGACGGGTGGCTGGCCTCCAGCGCGCCGGACCCGGGACTGCTCGGGGTGGTCGCCGCCGGAATCGTCGCCCATCGCCGCTGCCGGGTCCGCCACCTTGCCACCGACGGGACGTCCACCGACCGCGAGATCAACCCGTATGGCGTGGCTGTCGTCCGCGGGCGCTGTTACGTCCACGGTTGGTGCCACCTGCGCAAGGCCCGGCGCACCTTCCGGATGGACCGGCTCGCGCAGGTGACGTTGCTCAGGTCCACCTTCCGGATGCCCCGGGACCTCGACGTCGCCAAGGCGGTCAAGCGTTCCCTGGCCCTCGCCCGGCCGGAGTGGCCGGTCTCGTTGCGGTTCGACGGCCCGGTGGACGAGGTGCGGCAATGGATTCCGACCGATCTCGGCGTGTGCGAAGCCATCGACGCTCACACCACCCGGGTGCGGTCGTCGACCAGCAACCCGGACTACTTCGTCTTGCGGATCAGCGACCACCCGTTCGCCATGACGGTGGAGGAACCCCAGGCGCTGCGTGACGCCTTCGCCCGGGCGGCCGAG
>CAYRLV010000098.1:0-9264 GCA_964425155.1 uncultured Ornithinicoccus sp.
GTCACCTTCGGGTCCCATCCGGGAACCAGGCTCATCGAGGCGCCACTCACGGTCACCGTGGCGGTCGTGGCCGATCGGCTGCTGGCTACGCCCACCCCGGAGAGCACGTCGCTGCCCCCGGCGTCGGCCACGAAAGCCAGCGCCGCACTCCTGCCATCACCGGCACCGGCCTGCTCCACCGCCGCGGCGCGAGCCCCGTCAGCGGCCGCGCCCATGGCCACCTCGCGGGCATGGAACCACATGGCCGCCTGAGTCCCGAGGAACACCAGACTCAGGCACAGCGGTAGCACGAGAACGGCCTCGATCGTCAAGGACCCGCGCTCGTCCCGCAGGCGCCAGCTCCGCACCGTCAGGACCCCCCTCAGCCGATTCCTTCGGCCTTGGACGACACGAACGTCTTGATCGCCCCGAGGACGATGCCGACGAGGGCGATTACTCCCACCGCCCACAACACCTGCTCGATGGTGATCGACCCGCGATCGTCGCGAGCCTGCGCCAGCAGCTCCTCCTGCTCCTCGACATGGGCGGTGATCTGCGCGCCAAGCACGTGCAGGGTCGCCATCATCTTCATCAACATGATCTTTTCCTTTCATTGTGGTGTGGTCTTCTCACGCGATCCCCATGATCCGCAGCAGGGATGGCGTCAGGACGAGGGCCAAGAACACGACGCCGAGCATCGACATCGGCACTGTCATCCGTTCCGAGACCTCCGCGGCCCGGGACTTCTCGTAGCCGAGCATCGCTGCGCGCATGCCCGAGCTGCGGGCCCGCAAGGTACTCCAGACCTGCGTGCCGTCTTCCCCGGACAAGCGCATGATGTCGGCCAGGTCCGACAATTCCGGCAGGCCGAGCTCGTCGCCGAGCTCTTGGAGCGACTCCCACGGCGTCACGCCCGACCAGCGGGTCCGCGCCAGTTCCTCGCTCAAGCGCCGGAAGACCCACGACTGACCGATCCCCGCCGCGACCTCGAGGGCCTGCCGCGGCCCCGAACCCGAGGCCCGCTCCAGCGCGACCAGGTCGATGTAGGAGGCCAGGGCCCGCGCGAACTCCCGGCGTGCCTTGGCTGCCTCGTCCCGCACGTTGTAGTCCGGGATGAAGAACCCCACACCGGCCAGGGCCAGAGATCCGATGATCGGCACCGTGATCGGCAGGCTCCACCCGGCAAGGGTGAACACGCCGCTGAGCATCGGGCCCAGGACCAGCCCACCGATCGCGTAGGAGATCTTCTCGCCGTAGTAGCGCGCGGCCGGGATCTGCAACAGCCGCAACTCCCGCGTCGGGACCACCGTCCACGCCGAGGACGGGACGCTCTTCAGTCCCCACTGACCCAGCCGCTCAACCCGCGAGGCTGGTGGGCCCTCCACCTTCGCTGCTCGCGCCGCCCGTGGCGACAGGCGCGAGAGGGTGTCGCCCAAGTCCGGGTCGGTCGGCACCAGATGCCACAGCAAGAGCGCGACCGCGCCCCCGACCAGGCCTCCGCCAAGGATGAGCAGTTGCAGCGTCGTCGTCATCGCGCCGGCCTCTTCTCCGGCGTCCCGATGAATCGCGGCAGCGGTTTGCCCTGGGCCATCTTCTTCATCCACAGCAAGATGGCCACGTAGGCGCACAGGTACACACCCAGCAGTACCTGCCCCACGGCCGTGCCGTAGGGGGCCACGAAGTCCCCGGTGAAACTCAGGTAGATCAGCAGGGCCACGGTGACCGCGGTGACCTGCCGCGCGGTCGAGCGGGGCTTGGCCCGGTCGGACTCGATGTCGCGGCGGGCGCGCACGTCCTCGGCCACAGACTCGGCCAAGCTCTCCAGGACCCGCGCCAGCCCCGCCGAGCGGCGACGGGACGCCAGGATGAGGTTCGCCGCGATCAGGTCGCCGGTCGCGTCGTCCAGCTCGTCGGCGAAGGTCTGCAGCGCGGACTCGGTCGACCACCGGGCCCGCAGCCGCAAGGTCAGTCGGGAAATCTCCGGGCGGATCTTCTCCGGGGCCGAGCGCAGGCTGGCGATCAACGCCTGCTCCACGCCCTGCCCAGCGGTCAGGATCCCGGCCAGCGCCCGAGTCCACTCCTCAAGCGCTTCGAGGCGCTCGACCTCGCGGGCGCCTTCCGGAGACAGGAGAAGGTAGGGCACCAGAACGACCGCCGCGGGGATCAGGACAACCGCAAGCACCCACCCGGTCAGCAACCAGACCACGACACCAACGGCCGCCCCGGCCACGACCAGCTGGCGTGTGCGGGCACTGACCCGCTGCCATGACGAGCGCCGCTTGACCTGTGGCCGATCGCTCCTCGACAGGAGGCGCAAGCCCCCCGCCAGTTCCGCGACGAGCCCGATGATCCCGAGGACCACCACCGCCCCGCCGATCGCGATGACCATCACGACAGGCCCTCCGCGTAGTACGCATCCGCGTCGAACCCGTGCGGGATCAGTTCCTCACGCAATGCGTCGGGCATCACGCCGGGAACCAGCGTGGTCGTGCCCGGCAGCGTCTTGAACAAGGTCGTCGTGGACCACGTCGACCACTCCTCGCCCGGGCCGATCGCCATGATCTCGCTGACCCACCGCACGCGACGCTTGGTGCCATCGTCCTCGACCACGTCCTTCATCGAGGCCTGCACGACCAAGTCCAGCGACTTCGACAGAGCCGTGGTCGCCCAATCGTGAGACTTGCCGGCCTCCATCGCGCATGTGATCAGCTTGTGCATCACGCCCTCGGCGTTGCGCGAGTGGGTCGTAGAGATTGACCCGGCCCCGGACTGCATGGCCTTGACCATCGCGACGATCTCTGGCCCGCGGACCTCCCCGACGATCTGCCGGGCCAGGTTGAACCGGAAGGAGTCGAAGAGCAGGTCACTCAGGGTGATCTCACCGGCCTGACGCCCATCCGCGCCCACCTCACCGGACCCGGGACGGGCCTCCCACGCGAACACGTTCCGATGGCGGCTGCGAGGCATCTCGTCCAAGAACAGCTCGTACTCGGTCTCGAACGTGCCGATCGCCTCGTCCGGGTCGATCTCGGCGCACAGCGCCCGCACCAACGTCGTCTTCCCCGCACCCTGCTCGCCGGCGACGACCAGGCTCTTGCTCGCCCGCACCGCGGCCGACAGGAAGGAGGCCGCGACCGCAGGCATGGAGCCCCGCTTCACCAGATCCGCCAGTTCCACCTCGCGCAGACGGTGCCGCCGGATCACCACGCTCGGCCTGCGGGTCACCCATGCCGACGCAGCCAAGCGCGCCCCCCCGTCCAGGCGCATATGCAGTCGTGGCTGCGCCTGGGAGAAGGGCCGGGCGTTGGCCTCGGACCGGCTGGCCAGGAACATCAGGAAGTCGATGAGTTCCTCGTCGTCATCGGCCACCGGGTCCGCCTCGAGCAGGCGCCCGTCGACCGTCTGGACCGTGACCCGATCAGCCCCGGTGATCAGCACGTTCTCGAGCGTGTCGTCATCGACCAGGGGCTGGAGTCGGCCCAGACCGAAGAGGGCGTCATCCAGCGCCTGGGCCATGACGCCGCGCTCCTGTGGCGACCATGGCCTCTGCCCGGCGCTGACCCGCTCCTCGTTCTCGTCGGTCAACAGCTCCTGGATGATCGCCCGGCCACGCTCGCGCTGCTCGGCAGCGCTCATCCGGCCCTCGCCCTCCAACGCCGCGGAGAGGCGATCAGCCGCCTGCCCGCGCAGGTCAGCCAGCAGGGTCCAATCCAACTCCTCCCCGGCGGTACGGGCTGGCGCCTGGGCCGGCTCGCTCGTCTGGTTGATCCTCGGCATCAGCCGCGCCCCGGCGCTGTTCGCCCCACCATCCGTCGGCGCGAACAGGGGCAGGGACGCGGGATCCACCGGCTCACTGCCTTCGTGCATGTCCTTCGGCTCCATCACACCCCACTCCTCGTCTCCTCCAGGTCGGCGCGAGCCGCGGCCACCCACGAGTTGATGGCCGCCTCGGTCGCCTGCAGCGATCGCATCAGTCGCCCGGACCGGAATCTCTTCCTCGGGGTCGCTCCCCGGGAGAAGACCTGCACCGCCTGCGGATCCCACGCCACGGAGGCCAGCACCGGCATCCCCAGCACCTTTGAGACCTCCCTCGCTGAGTAGGGGTCACCCTCTCCGACGAGGAGCAGCCCCAGGCTGGACGCCGCTCCGGCCGACTCCAGGTCCTGGCGCAGCGTCTCTGCCCACGACCGGGCAGCGGAGAGCGAAACGAGGTCGGTGCGCACCACCAGCAGCGTGAGGTCCGCCGCCTTCATCAGCGGGGTCGGGCTCCCCTCCAGACCGAGGCGACCCGCGTCCACGATGACGTCCTGCCCGTGACCATCCAAGCCCTTCAGCGCGGCCGCCAGCGGCTGCCACAGGGCCCGCAGGGCCCGGGACTGGACGTGGGAGCGGACTCCGCTCAGGAGGTGGATCTTGGTGCCGGGGATCTGCTGAGCAACTGTGGCCAGCCTCTCGGTCACCGTCCCGCCCTGCGCGGCCACTGCCAGGTCGATCAGACCATCCCGTGGCGTCCACTGCCCCCGCAGCGGTCCGGCCAGCACCGCCGATCCTCCCGTGGGATCGGCCTCGACCAGCATCACCGGGCGCTGCCATGACCAGGCCAGCCCGGTCGCCGTCGAGGTCACCCCAGGTGACCCCGACGCCGAGACCATCACGATCAGCGCCATCAGCGTTCCCGCGAGTCCAGGACGATGACCACCTTGCCGGTGGCTGCCCGCGAAGCCAGGTCTGCCGCCTGGTCCTCGGGGACGATGACCGACACCGTGGTCTGGCCCTCGCCGGCGTCCTTGACGCCGGCCACCTCCACAGCCACCGGCACCGGGCCGTCCGCGGCGCCCTCGGAGCTCTCGCCCGAGGCAGCAGCACCGGCGGCTCCGGGAGCATCCACGACACGTACCTGGTCACCGACCTGCAGTGGCTCACCAGGCAGCTGTCCCGGCGGGAGCGTCACGCCCACGATCGAGAAGCCAGCAGCCGGCACGACCGAGTCCTTCACGGCCGCTTCCGTCAGCAACGACCCGGCCGGGATGTCCAGTGCTGCCCGTCGCCCATCAAGCCGGGGAGCCTGCTCGGCCGCGACCGTCGAGACACCCGAGTCAACCGAGACCTGCACAGTCTTCAAGTCGGACTGATCGATCTTCTCGCCCTGCGTGATCGTCCCTCGCGCCGCGAGCACTTTCACCGTCGACGTGGACGCACTATGGGCCCACACCGCCAGCAACGCTCCGGCGCACACCAACGCCACGCACGCCACCAGCACCAGCGGCCGGCGCCGCTGTCGGGGCAGTCCCATCCCCGTCACAGGCGAGGTGTCATCACCTCGGTCTTCCGGCTCCGGTGACAGTTCCTTGCTCTGAGGCTGCTGCGTCTGGGTGGTCATGCTCCCTGCCTCGTGTTGATCACCTGGGCCTCGCCGACCCGGATCGTGGTCGAGGAGGACAGGTCTCGGTCAATCACTCCGCTCTCCCCGGTCGAGGCCCGCCACCGCACACTCCAGTGCGCCGTCGCCGTCACCTCGTACTTCCCTTGCGTCTCGTACCGATACCCGCAGTCGGGGGATTCTCCGGTCCCCATCGCCGGAGACCACGGCGTGCCCGGGCCATCGCACTGGACCGTCTCCCCGTTGCCCATGGACCACGAGATCGAGTCCATCCTTGCGGTCATCGTCAGCGACAGCCCCGGTACACGTGCCGTGCGCGTGATCGGGCCCGTCGTCGCATTCGAGGCATCCTCGACCCACAGCCAGGTCGGGAGCCCCACCAGACTCACCCCGTCATTCAACGGCGTCGTGCCGGGAGTGATCGGCTGCATCCGCAGCTTTGCGACCTCCCGCTGAGCCACCGCCTGTGCATCCGGGCGAGGCGCCTGCTGCCGGCCTCGCTGCGGGGCCGGCTCCGTCGCGGGCTCAGCATCGGGCTGTGGTTCCGGCGTCTGCTCATCACCACCATCAGCCGGCACTGCCGGCTTCCCCCGAAAATCGGCGCAGTCGGTCGGCAAACCACCACGGGGCGCGCACCGCGCCGTCCCTAGATTCGGGTTTGCCACCCGATCAGTCAGTCCTGTCTTCACGATGGGACCGGGCTCCGACGACTCCCCCGTCAGGTCACCGACGACCGTCGAAGGCCCCGCGTCCGCGGCATCGGGCGCTGGTACGGATCCACCGACATCACCTGGCGCAGGCGCCGGTGCGGCCGCACCCTCCGCCGAGCCATCATCGACGCTGGACGGGGTACCCGACGAGCTGTCGGCCTCAGATTCCGTGTTCCCGTCAGACGTCGACTCGTCGCCCGCGTCAGGGTCGGTGGACACCTCGCCCTGGCACGTTAGGGAGTCGCATATGGGTGCTGGCGAGTCAGCGGAGGCCGGGGTCATCGACACACCCAGCATTACGAGCGCGCTGGCCGCGATGCAGCCGATCCCGCGAGTCAGCACGACCGCTCCGTCACCGTGGAGTCCGCGACGAGCCACGGCTCCCCGACACCCTCACTCCGCATCACGACCCGCTGCATCTGGTGATCCCCCGGCTCCACCGGCTCCCCCTTCACGTCCGTTCGGACGTTCTTCCCGTCCTTCATGAGCTTCTGGTCTGTCGTCACACAGATGTTCATGGTCACCCGCGTCGGGTTGCTCATCCCGTCATTCACCTTCGCGGAGATCACCGAGTCATGCCCCTTGAACTTGATCCCCGCCTTCTCGAACTTCTCTTCTGCCTGCCGGTACGACTCTGCCTGCTCACTCGTGGCGTTCTCCGCCGTTAACCGCCCCGCGTCCTCTTCGATGTACTCGCGGGCGGCTTTGACCGCCTGGGCCTTGTAGTCCGAGGAACTGCTCGACGAGGAGGAAGTGCTACTAGCCGACGCGGGGCTCGAGGTCGAGGGATCCTCGGCGCCCCCCGAACTGCACCCACCCATGACCGTCAGCGCGCCCAGCGCCGCTCCCATCACCATCGCGGTACGGGTCATGTCCATCGGTCCTTTCCTCGGCCTCACGTCTTCTAAGCACAACTCCGGTGCTCTCGTGGACACCTCCAGCCATAGTGACACCATAGAGACTAGTCCACAAGAGTTCACCCCCGGCGTGGCGCAGCCACTCACTCCAGTGAACGTCACCCGCGCCGTTCGTGCAGCCCGAGAGCGGCACCTGGCCTATCGAGACACCCACTCCAGGGCCCATCCCAGCGGGCCCGCACGAACCGTCAGGAGAGCCGGCCCCGGGTAATCGCAGCCCGTACCTCGTCCACCGTGACCCCGAGCGCGTCAGCGACGCCGTCCAGCGGGACGCGCACCACCCCCGTGCCGGACCCTGACTCCCACCGCTTCACGGACGAGACTCCGACCCCCCCGAGCGAAGCAAGCTCTTCGAGGGTCAGCCCGGCCTTCAGCCGCAGCCTGTGCAGGTCGTCCTCACCACTGGCCGACAGCAGGTCCACCATGTCTACGTCCAGGACTTCAGCAAGTCGGGCGCGCATCGACATCGTCGGCGCCACCACTCCCCGCTCCCACTTCGAGACCCGTTCCCCTCCGGCAACCCCGACCATCCGCGCCAGACGCGCCTGCGTCAGGCCCCGACGCTCGCGTGCTCGCCTGAGCCGGTCGGGGTCGAAAGTCGAGGTCGGGTGCATCGTCGCGATGTTATCCGCTGCCACAGCCTCCACTGCGCATCCGCCCAGCCCCCGTGGTCGAGCCTCAACTCCGCTCGACCACGACCCTCAGTGCGGCGATCACGACTGCCGTCGCGGTCACCTTCACGCCGTCCTCGGCGACCGCTTGTGCCGCCTCGTCCTGGACCTGGTCGACAGCGTCAATCTCGCGGCCGAGGAACTGCGGGATGATCGGGGTCGTCTCCTGCGCGACGCGGTTGGCTCCACGCGGTGCGAGTGGGTCCGACGACGAGACCGACTTCACGACACGGTCGATGACGGCCTGGCGGTCCTCCCCCGCGCACACCGAGGCGATCAGCTGACCCCACGAGGGTCGCCCTGGCCCTTTGACCAGCGGCTCAGCCTGCCGGTAGAGCTCGACCGGGATGCGGGCTGGACGCTTGCTCACGGCCCGTGGTCCCGCAGCGCGACCACGAGGCGCCCCCGAGCGGCCCGTGCGCGCCGGCCGTCCACCGACCCCGCGCGGACGGTCCTGCACCGGAGCCTGCTGCGACGGCGCACTCCGTGCTGGTGCGGTCGCGGCCCCTGTCGCGCGTGGCATGAGGTCACCCAACGGCGTCTCGGGCGCGCCGGCAGCCCGGACGTCCTCGAGGTCCGTTCGGTCGGCATCGAACGCTCTCGCCCTTGCGCGGCGCGGCTGAAGCCCACTCATGCTGCCTGCTCCTCGTTCCCGATTCGAGTGAGGATCTCCCGCGTCAGGTCCTCGTAGTCCTGGGCCAACCCCTGCCCCGCGTTCTTCGAATTGGACCACCACACCTCGCCAGGAACCCTGCTCGCGCCCCGCACACGCTCCAGACGCGCCTTCGCCTGCCGCGTCGCCTCCTCCGCCACGTCATGAGCGCTCATGCCGTGACGCCGAGCGTCGACCCGCTCCGCTCCCGCATAGCGGATCGTTGCCGCGAAGGGGCTGCCCTCTTCGCCCAGCATGTCCTCGACCTCGCGGCGGATCTCCGCGTTCCGCACGGTCGCCCGCGGATTGACCTTCCCCACCACAGCCCCCAGGAACCCGACCTCGGCGCCGGCACGCCGCGCGGCAACGTAGCGCTGCCCCATCTTGTCCACGCCGGCCAGTGCGGCCTCGTCATCCAGCGTGGGCACCAGCAGCCAGCGCGCGGCCCACAGATAGGCATCCAGCAGGCGCGTGTCCCCCGGACCCGAATCGACCAAGATCAGGTCGTAGGACCGCTCCGCCGCCAAGCCTCCCAGCGACGCTCGCAAGTTCCGCTCCAGCGACACGTCCGCTCCGGGCATCATGGCCGCGCCGATCGCCCCCTGCAGCTCGGGCCCGCCGCAGACCAAGTCGACCCCCGATGCGCTCGGGACCGGGACGAGGTCGGTGCCGTACTGGAGTGCCATCGCGAGGCCGCGGCCGTGGTCCCCCTCGACGCCGAAGTCGATCTCCGACAGATTGCCCTGCGGGTCTCCATCCACGGCCAGGACGCGGTACCCCGCCCGAGCCGCGACATCAGCAACGTTCCGCACGATCGAGCTCTTCAGAACCCCACCCTTACGGTTGGCCACCACCACTACCCGCTGCAGTGCCTCACTCCACGTATCCATGGTGATAGTTGTACCGGCTCCCCCATGTGAGTCCTGCGTAGCGACACGCCAACAGTCCTCGTTTG
>CAYRLV010000098.1:9364-11440 GCA_964425155.1 uncultured Ornithinicoccus sp.
CGCACCGTGACTGAGGAGTCGGTGGATCCGCAGGCAACGCACGTCCTGAGGCTGTCGAGGATGTCGAGGGCGAGGTCGCGCCGCTCGATCTGCTCCGGAGTGGCCTCGCGGATGCGTGCCGGGCAGTGGGGGCACTTCTGCGCCGTGACCTGCCCGCTGATCGGGTCAGGATCGACACGCAGCCACCCGTGACCATCGCAGTCGGGTCGGCCACACGGCTGGAGCCATGGGGGAGCGGCAGGTGCACCGTCGGTCTCGGCGGGCGGCTCGTCGGGGACCATGTACCGAGTCAGCCAGGCGACCCACCCCCCGGGTGAGTCGATCTGCTGCGAGGACGTCGGCCACGGGTACTCGATGCTCTCGGCGACGGCCCGGGCGGTCGCCAGCCACTGCTGCGGGCTCCACCCGGCGTCCTCGAAGTCCGCCAAGGCTGGGGCGGTACGCCGAGGTGAGAACGCCGGGCCGCTCTGGTGCCGGTTCGTGGCCCACCCGAGCATCTGAGCGATGGCCTGAGCCAGCCGTTCGCCTCGGATCGTCCTTCGAGGACGTCGTGCCCGTGCTTGGTCAGAGCGTCGCGCGGAGCGCGTCCCGCTTGTCGAGCGAAGCGAGACCGTGCCGTGGGCACAAGTCTCCGTATCTTCAAGGTGAGGAGGGCTTTCAGGCGAGGGCCTAACGGGTAGGGGTGCGTGATCCACAGACGAAGGGCTCTCGGCGGCTCCAGGAGCGGCCGTGGAGGCCCGGAGTTGCTGGGTAGCGAGAGCCACCCACGGGGCCAACCAGGCGGGCAGGTGGAACGCGCGCAGTGACGTGACGCCACGCTGCCGGCAGTAACTCATGTCAGGCATCCGAAGAGCTAGGCTGCAGCGTCGACCGCCGAGACCGACGCCCAGGAGCTCTGCGCGCTCTCCGTACCAGCGCAGCGGCCGAGCGCGCCGGACCTCGCGCAGCACGTCGAGACGGCGTTCCGCGAACCGCCAGGCGCGCTTGACGTGGTCCTCGGAACAGCCGGCCTGCGCGGCAACCCACTTCTTGTGCGCACGGCAGCCTCGCCCCGTGGCCGGGTGAGCCTGCGTGGCGGTGACCGTCATGACCGCCATGAACGCCTCCAGCGAGATGCTGTCGCCCTTGTTCGGGCCGCGGAGTGCGCCGGGGTAGTGCCGCAGGTACAGGCGCAGGCCGGCCAGGAACGACTGCGCAGAGTTCCACGCGCGGATCCCGCGGTAGCAGCCTTCCTCCTCGGCGATCTTGAACCGGATCGCCTCGCGGTCCTGGGCCGCGCCCTCACGCTCGACCACGATCCCGAAGGGGACCCTTCGACGGGGCTGCCACCGCGTGGCCACCGCCGCCGCGTCCCGCGATGAGATCGCTGGCCACAGCGCTGGTCGGCTCGCGGCCGGCTCTACCTCGACCGCGCTTGTCACAGCGCCGCTCCACGCTGCGATGACGTGTGCACGCCGCGAGACACGCGGGGTGCTGGCAAAAACCGGGCAGGGTGATCTAGAGTGGGCAGCACAAAGCCGCCTCCTCACTGTGGTTGGTGAGTGGTTTCAGATCGGGAAGGGCACTGAGTTGCAGCTCAGCTCTTCCACAAACTTTCAGACGAGCCCCGGTTGCAGCCGGGGTTTTCGTCATGTCGGGGCACTGCCCCGATTCGTCGTCAGCCGGTTAGTCTCCACGCTTCCTGTCGGGGGAGATGCTTGCTCTGCTCCGGCTTCTCGGGCGGAGCGAGTTCAGGGCAGCCGACCTCGCGGCAGAGGACGGCTGCGATGTACTCGGACAGCGACTGTCCGCGTGCCGCGGCCTCGTGCCGCACACGCGGCGCTGCGCCTGCCGGGACACGGGTGGCCATCAGCTCTCGCTTGCCTTTGTGTGGCTGTGCCATGTCCACATCCTTGCACGGGGCTGTAACTGCTACGGGCACCCGTCGCTGCGTGTCGCCTGCCATTCTCATGGGGTCGGTCCCATCGACGGGGCGAGGTGCTCCTGCTGAGCAGTCATGGCGCGTTCGGCATGAGGTATCCCTCGGGCCGCTGGTGGCTGCTCGAGGATGCTGCTGGCGTCCCGGGCGAACGTGGC
>CAYRLV010000099.1:0-11273 GCA_964425155.1 uncultured Ornithinicoccus sp.
CACAGTGCGAAAACCCGACTCAAGTCCAACAACCATTCGCCACGGGGACGGGGCGGTGGGGGCGTTTGTGGACGCCTGGGCCCGGCTCCGCGGGACCGTGGCCGCGCTGTCGGACGACGACTTCGCCCGCCCGTCCGGCTGCGCGGGCTGGCTGGTGCGCGACCTGGTCTGCCATCTGGTCATCGACGCCCAGGACGTGCTGATCACGCTCGCCACCCCGGCCGACGGCGCCCCCACCCGCGACGCGATCTCCTACTGGGAGGTCTCGCACACGCCGCCGTCCGGGGAGGACCCGTTGGACGCCCTGACGGTCCGGCTGGCCGCGGCCTACGAGGAGCCCCACCTGCTCACCTTCCACCTCGACGACGTGGGCTCGGCGGCGGGTCGTGCCGCGCAGGTGGCCGATCCGGACGCCAGGGTGAGCACCCAGGGGCAGGTGCTCACCGTGCGCGACTACCTCGGCGCCTACGTGCTGGAGTGGACGCTGCACCACCTCGACCTGGTCGCCCACCTGCCCGAAGCGGCCGGGCCAGGGGCGGACGGTCTCGCCCGCTCTCGCACCATGCTGACGGCCATCGCCGGCGAGTCCTTCCCGCCCTCGTTCTCCGACGCCGATGCGCTGCTGGTCGGCACCGGACGACGTGGGCCCACCGACGACGAACTCCACCAGCTGGGCCCACTGGCAGGTCGGCTCCCGTGGGTGCTGGGTTGACCGGCGGGGCCAGCCGGCCGCGGTGGCGCACCTGACGGTTTCCCCGCCGTCCGCATGGCACGATCACCCCGGAGGGCGTATGGAGCTGTGGCAGGACCTGGTGGAGCAGTACCGCTCCTTCGCCGTGCATGCCCGCGCGGAGTCCCCCTGCTTCGACACCTGGGCCCGCGGCGTGGCGGACGACCCGGACGTCCTGGCCTGGGTCCGCACCCTCCCCCGGCTCAAGCAGCAGCCCAACATCGTGTTCGCCGCCGCACGCTGGCACGGTGTCCCCGCCCCCGGCCCCTACTCCGGCCTGCGCGACGCCTTGCTCGGCGACGACGGCACCATCCGCGCCACCATCCTGGCGCGCGCCACGCAGACCAACGAGCCCGGCCGACTCGCCACGCTCGCACCGGTCTTCGCGCACCTGGCGGCCCGTGAGTCCCGTCCGCTGGCGCTGCTCGAGGTGGGCGCCAGCGGCGGCCTGTGCCTGCACCCCGACCGCTACACCTATCGTTTCGACACGGCGACCGGTCCGCTCACCTGGGACCCGGCGCCCTCCCGAGCCTCCGGTCCGCTGCTCAGGGCACGGATGGGCGGCCGCTTCAACCCACCCACCGACGCGCTGCCGGTGGCCTGGCGGGGTGGCCTCGACCTGCGCCCCGTCGACCTGACCGACCCCGAGGCCGTTCGGTGGCTCGAGACCCTCATCTGGCCCGAGCAGGACGACCGCCGGGCGGTCCTGGCACAGGCCGTCGAGGTGGCCCGGGCGGATCCGCCGCTGCTCGTCGCCGGTGACCTGCGCACCGACCTGCCGGACCTGCTGACCGAAGCCGCGCGGCACGGGTCGGTCGTCGTCTTCCACACCGCGGTGCTCGCCTACCTCCCCGAGTCCGAGCGCGAGGCCTTCCAGGACCGTATGACGGACCTCGTCGCCCGGGGCACGTGCCACTGGGTCAGCAACGAAGGCCTGTCGGTGCTGCCACGGATCACCGCGACGGCACCCGGATCGCCGGGCCCGGACACGGATTTCGTGATGGGCGTGGACGGTCGAGCCGTGGCCTGGACCCACGGCCACGGGAGCGCGGCCACCTGGCTGTGAGCAGGGTCTGATCCCGGCTCGACCACGAACCTGCTTGTGCCTCGGCGCTGCAGACGGAACACTGACGCCCGAGCGGTGCCCACCGGACCGTCACCCACCGGTGCCAGGGACCGCCACCGTTGCGGCCCGGACGGCCGCCACCGAAGGAGGACCGATGCGCCCGAAGACCCTGCGAACCCTGGCTCTGGCAGGGGTGTTGGCCCTGGGAGCAGCCGCCTGCGCGGCACCCGAGGAGGACTCGTCGGGCGGCAACACCGGCGCCGCCGGTGCCAGCGGCGACACCGGCGGTGGGTCCTCCAGCGGTGACATCGTCATCGGCGTCGACATCGAGATGTCCGGGCCCGCCGCGGTGCAGGGCACGGCCTACAAGAACGCGGTCGAGCTGGTGCGCGACCAGATCAACGACGCCGGCGGGGTGAACGGACGCCAGATCAAACTGGTCATCCAGGACAACAAGAGCGACCCGACCGAGTCGCTGCAGGTGGCCAAGAACATGATCACCAACGACCACGTCGTCGCGATCGTCGGCGGCGGTTCCTCCCCCACCACGTTGTCCCTGGCCGACACCGTCGAGTCGGAGAAGGTTCCGACGGTCTCGATGGGCTCCTCCGGTGCCATCGTCAACCCGGTGGCCAAGCGGCAGTACCTCTTCAAGACGCCGGCCAACACCGGCGTGGTCATCGAGCGGATGCTGCAGGACTTCAAGAAGCGCGGCGTCAACACGGTCGGCCTGCTGACCGTCGACAACCCCTACGGCGCGGCCGGACTCGCGGGCTTCCAGCAGGTCGCGAAGGAGGGCAAGGTCAAGCTGGTCGGCACCGAGAAGTTCCAGGACACCGACAAGGACTTCACCGCCCAGATCACCAAGCTGGTCGCCAAGAAGCCGGACGCCATCGTCACCTGGGCCATCCCGCCGGGCGCCGGCATCGCCGCGAAGAACATCAAGTCGTCCGGGTTCCAGGGCAAGGCCTACTTCGACGCCGGGGCGGGCGCCGAGCTGTTCATCAAGGGCGCCGGACAGGCCGCGGAGGGCATCTACATGGTCCACCCGACCGTGCTGGTGGCGGACGACGCACCCTCGAGCGCGCCGAACGCCAAGGAGATGAAGGACTTCTACCAGGCCTACACCGAGAAGTACGGCGAGTACTCGGGATTCGCGTCCTACGCCGCCGATGCCCTGCACCTCATCGTCAACGCGATCGACAAGGCGGACAGCACCGACCCGGCCAAGGTGCGTGACGCACTGGAGCACACGACATACAACGGCATCACGGGTGTCTTCCACATGACAGCAAAGGACCACTCCGGCCTGCGCGCCGACGCGCTCTCGGTGCTGACCGTGAAGGACGGCACGTGGGCCCTGGCCGACTGACACCGAGCAGCCGGCGGGAAGCGTGAGCGAGAACCTGCAGTTCGTCATCACCGGGCTGTCGACCGGAGCGGTCTACGCCCTGGTCGGGCTCGGAATCGTGCTGGTGCACCAGGTCACCGGCATCATCAACTTCGCCCAGGGCGACTTCGTGATGCTCGGGGCGCTGGGGTTCGCGCTGCTGCAGGAGCACGGCGTCGCCCTGGTGCCGGCAGCCGTCGTGGCCGTCCTCGCGACGACGCTGGTCGGCGCTCTGGTCGACCTGTTGGCGATCGCGCCCGCCCGGCAGGCATCGATGGAGCGGCTGATCATCCTCACCATCGGCGCCTCCATCACCATCCAGGGGCTGGCGCTGGTCTTCATCGGCACGTCACCGCACTTCGCGCCGCCGTTCAGCTCCGGGCCGCCGCTGCACGTCGGTGGTGCGGTCGTGCTGCCGCAGTACCTCTGGGTGTTCCTCTTCACCGCACTGGGCGTGCTGGCGCTCTGGCTGTTCCTCACCCGCACCACGGTCGGCAAGGCGATGCGCGCCTGCTCGATGAACGAGCGCGCGGCCCGCATCTGCGCGATCTCCCCCGCCCGGATGTCGTTGCTCGCGTTCTGCCTGGCCGCGGCGCTCGGTGCGCTCGGCGGGGTGGTGCTCGCGCCCTTGCAGAGCCCCGACGCAGGCATCGGATTGGGCCTCGGGCTCAAGGGATTCACCGCTGCCGTGGTCGGTGGGCTGGGTTCGCCGCAGGGGGCTGTGGTGGGCGGCCTGATGATCGGAGTCGTCGAGTCCCTCGCGGCCGGCTACCTGCCCTCCGGCTACAAGGACGCCGTGGCCTTCGCCATCTTGTTCCTGGCCCTGCTGCTGCGGCCCGAGGGGCTGCTGCGACGTGCCTCGGCGGTGCGCGTATGACGCACCTCCCCGCCCTGCGCCGCCTCGCTCCGTATGCGGTGTTCGTCGCCGTGCTGCTCCTCGCGCCGGCCGTCTTCACCCGAGTCCCCTTCTACACCATGTCGATCGCGGTGCAGATGGTCATCCTGGCGATCGCGACGCTCGGCCTCACTCTGCTGTCCGGGTTCGCCGGCCAGATCTCCATCGGGCAGGCGGCGTTCTACGGTGTGGGTGCCTACGGTTCGGCGATCCTCACCACACGCAGCGGGTTGTCTCCCTTCGTGGCGCTCGTGGTGGGCATGGTGGTTGCCGGTGTCGCCGCATACGTCATCGGTTTGTTCATCTTCCGGGTGAAGGGGCACTACCTCGCGCTGGCGACGCTCGCGCTCGGGCTGGTGCTCGGCTACGTCGCCAAGCAATTGCCCGTGACCGGCGGGGCGGAGGGCATCACCGACATCCCCAAGCTCGCCGTGGGTTCACTCATCCTGGACAGCGACCTGCGCTACTACTACCTGAGCGCCGTCGTGCTGCTCGTCGCCCTCGTCGTGGCCGGAGCGGTCGTGTCGTCGCCGTTCGGGCGGTCGCTGCGCGCCGTCCGCGACAGCGACGTCGCCGCGGCCTCGAGCGGGCTCGACATCGCCGCGCACAAGCGGTCGGTCTTCGTGCTGGCGGCCGTGTTCGCGGCCCTCGCCGGCAGCCTCTACGCGCACTGGGTGACGTTCGTCGACTACCACACGCTCGACCTGCTGCTGTCGATCCAGCTGCTCATCATGGCCACCATCGGTGGGTTGCGGACCGTCTGGGGGGCACCGATCGGGGCGTTCGTGGTCATCACCCTGACGCAGGCGGCGAAGGACCTGCTGCCCCGGATCGCGCCCAACGTCGGGGGCCAGTTCGAGATCACCGTCTACGGGCTCGCGCTGATCGTGGTGCTGCTGTTCCTGCCGCAGGGCGTGGCCGGCGGTCTCGCGGCGCTGGCTCGGCGACGCCGTCCGGCCGCTGCCGAGGAGGCGTCATGAGCGCGGACGTCGGCACGCGACCGGCCGTGGACCTGCGGGTGGAGTCGGTCACCATGCGCTTCGGCGGGGTGACCGCGGTCGACGACGTGACGATCCGGCACGACAGCGGCGGCGTGCTGGGGCTCATCGGACCCAATGGCGCCGGCAAGACGACGCTGTTCAACATCCTGTCGGGGGTCATCGTCCCGACCGCCGGCACGGTCGTGCTCGACGACCGCGAGCTGACCCGACTGCGCCCCGATCGGGTCGCCCGGCTCGGCGTCGCGCGCACCTTCCAGAACCTGCAGCTGTTCGGGTCACTGACCGTGCTGGAGAACGTCCTGGTGGCCGCGGGCGCCCAGGACGCCGGAGGGCTGACCCGGGCGCTCGTGCCCACGCCGGCCAGCCGCACGATGAAGCGACGCCGACGGCGCGAGGCGCTCGAGCTGCTCGACCGGGTCGGCATCGGGCACCTTGCCGAGACGGTGGCCGCGACGCTCCCCTACGGCCTGCAACGCCGGGTGGAGGTCGCCCGGGCACTCGCGATCCGGCCGCGGCTGCTGCTGCTCGACGAGCCGCTCGCGGGGCTGTCCCGGGCCGAGAGCACCGACCTGGCCGAGCTGATGCGCGACCTGGCCGGCACCGGCCTGACCGTCGTGCTGGTCGAGCACGACGTGGCGACGGTCATGCAGGTCAGCGACCGGGTCGTGGTGCTCGATCACGGGACGCTGCTGGCCGACGGCACGGCGCACGAGGTGCAGGGTGATCCACGGGTGCGCGCGGCCTACCTCGGCGAGGAGGCGGCGTCATGAGCCATCCCACGACGTTCTCCACTGCGCTCCGATACGTCGCGGGGGCCCCGACATGAGTCACTCGAGGGCCAGTGCGCTGCTCTCGGTCACCGGGCTGCGCGCCGGCTACGACCGCGTCGAGGCGCTGCACGGCGTCGACCTCGAGGTCGAGGCCGGCGAGGCGGTCTGCACCATCGGCGCCAACGGGGCCGGCAAGTCCACGCTGCTGGGCACGATCTGCGGGCTGGTCCCGGCCACCGCGGGGCGAGTCGTGTTCGAGGGCACCGACATCACCCGGTGGTCGGCGCAGCGCCGGGCCCGGGCGGGGGTCGTGCTCGTCCCGGAGGGCCGGCAGGTCTTCGGGGGCCTCAGCGTGCGCGACAACCTGATCCTGGGGTCCTACGGCCGGCGCCGGGGCGCGGCGGCCGAGCTGGAGCGGGTGCTCGAGCTCTTCCCGGTCCTGCGCGAGCGCGCGGGGCAGCTGGCCGGGACGTTGTCCGGCGGGCAACAGCAGCAGCTCGCGATCGGTCGAGCCCTCATGGGCCGGCCGCGGGTGCTGCTGCTCGACGAGCCCTCCCTCGGTCTGGCGCCGCTGGCGGTCCGGGAGGTCACCGACCAGCTCGTCTCGCTCGCCTCGACCGGCACCACGATCGTGCTCGTCGAGCAGAACGCGGCCGCCGCCTTCCGGGTCGCGCGCCGCGGCTACGTCCTCGACCGCGGCTCGGTCGTGCTGGCCGCGCCGAGCGAGCAGCTGCGCACCGACCGTCGGGTGCAGGAGGCCTACCTCGGCCTCCCGGGCGCCGATTGAGCGCCGGTTGAGCCGGCTGCCGTCCCACGGGGTCAGGCCGGTCGGGCCGGCTCGATGAGACCGCGGATCACCGCTTCCACCTCGGCCGCGGTCGCCGGTTCGCCGGTGACGTGGCCGCGGATGAGCATGCCGTCGACGTAGGCGCACACCACGGCCACCGTGCGCGGCGGCACGCCCCAGCCGGCCACGAGCGCCGACAGGTCGGTGAGCCATTGCGTGGCGGCGGGCCGCAGCGCCGGGTTGCGGGCGGCCAGGAGGTACAGCTCGTACTCCGCCAGACACGCCGCCCGGTCCGGGCCGAAGTCGTCGGCCAGCCAGCGGGCCAGCTCGGCCACCGGGTCGGCGGCCGCGCCGATCCGCGCCAGCTCGGTCGAGTTGCGCTCGTCCGCGGCGAGCAGGGCCGCCTCGAGCAGGTCGGTGATGGACGGGAAGTGGTAGGCGGCCGACGACGCCGGCAGCCCCGCCTCCTGGCAGACCCGGCGGTGACTGACCGCGCCGACTCCGTCCTCGGCCACGACGCGCAGGGTCGCCTCCATCAGCGCCCGACGGGTCCGCTCCCCCCGGGCCCGTCTCCCGTCGGCCTGCTCGGTCACGCCGTGGATCCTCCCAGCTCCAGCGCCGCGACGCCCAGGACCACCAGGAACAGGCCGCCCACCTGCACCATACTGAGCCGCTCCCCGAAGAACAGCACGTCGATGAGCACGATGAGGGCGACTCCGAGAGCCGACCACACGGCATACACGACACCGAGGTTCATGCCGCGCGCGAGGATCCGCGCCAACAGGTAGAAGGACACGAGGTAGCCCACGACCACCAGTCCGGACGGCACCCACCGGCTGAATCCGTCCGAGACCTTGAGCGCGATGGTCGCGCCGACCTCGGCGACCACGGCACCACTGAGCAACAGCCAGCCGAACACGGGAACCTCACCAGCGATCGAAACTATCTGAACGAACGTCCAAATAGTATGCCGGGCCGGTCGCCGTGCGCCAGTCGTTTTCCGTCCGCCAGCCCGCCGGCCCTGGTGCGGTGGGGACGATCCGTGGGGTCCTCACCCCCTCGCCCTTCCCCACTGATCCGGACGCCGTGCGATGCTCGGGTGATGGCACGCACGTGGCTTTCCGTGACGGTGGAACTTCTCGGCGGTCGCGGTGACCAGCTGTGGCCCCGGCCCGGGCGCGTCTTCGCCGTCGGGCCGTCGCACACCTTCGAGGCGCTGGCCCGCGCGATCAACGACGCCTTCGCTCGCTGGGATCTGTCGCACCTGTCGGTGTTCACCCTCTCCGACGGCAGGGTGGTCACCGACCCGGAGACGGGCGAGGAGATGGCGGCGTCGGAGTTCGGGCCGGTCGCCGAGCCCCTCGACCTGGCCACCACCAAGGTCAGCCGAGCCCTGTCACCGGGGGACGAGTTCCAGTTCACCTTCGACCTCGGCGACAACTGGGTGCACCGCTGCGTGGTGGAGGAGGAGAAGGTCGACCCCGTCGACGTGCTGGGCCTCCGACCGAACCGTCCCCTGGCCTGTTGGGGCTGGGGCAGCATCCCGGACCAGTACGGCCGTCGGTTCGCGGACGACGACGGGGCGGGCCCACCTCCGCGCCGGCCACGCGGACTCCATCCGATGCTCGAGGGCACCTGGCCGGGCGAATCGGCGGTGTCTGCCGTGGACCCGACCGCACTGCGCGCCGCCATTGCCCAGGAGGACGCCGCCGGGTTCGTCGCCGTCCTGACCGGACGCGACATCGACGACGTGTTGCAGCAGGTCGCGACCGGGCTGCCCATGGCCCTGGAACAGGACCGCGACCGCGTCGAGCCACTCACCGGCTCCGTCGTCAATCGCCTGACCCGGCGCGACGGGCCGGGAGACCGGGTGCTGGCCGAGGACCTGCTCGCCAGGTTGAGGGGCGAGCCGTTGGCGGGCCGGACGGTGCCCGTCGACCTCGCGATGCTCAGCGCCGTGCTCGAGGGTGACCCCACCATGTCGCTGGGGGGTTACGTGGACCTGCAGACCGGGGAGGTGTTCGGGGACAGCATGACCGACCCGGCTCTCGTGGGGGAGGACGCGGTGGTCGACGTGGACAGCGAACCGGACCGTTGGCTGCGGTTCGACTGCACCGGGTCGCGGGACGGGTGGCGCGACATGGCAGCCTTCGCGGATCGGCAGCAGGACGCGGGCCTGCGGGAGCGTCTGCAACGGGCCATCGAGGGCAAGGGCGCCTTCCGCCGATTCCGCGACCTCGTCCACGAGGAGGACCTGGCCGAGGAGTGGTTGGCCTTCTCCACCGACCGGAAACTGGGCCGCGCTCGCGAATTCCTGGCCGACCAGGGCATCCGCGTCGGCTGACCCGGTCGACGGTGCTCACTCCGGGCCGCTTTGCTCACTCCGGGCCGCTTCCCCGACCCGCGGGAGCGGCCGCGGGTGAGCAAAGCGGCCGCCGGTGAGCACGGGCGGTCAGAGGGTGAGGCCGACGAGGACCGGCTCGTTGACCAGGGTGACCCCGAAGGCCTCCCGCACCCCGTCGCGCAACTCCCGCGCGAGCGCGACGACATCGGCCGCCTTGGCGTCGCCGCGGTTGGTGACCGCCAGGGTGTGCTTCGTCGACAACGCCGCGGGGCCGGGCATCGCGTAGCCCTTGCCGAAACCCGCCTTGTCGATCAGCCAGGCCGCGCTGGTCTTGACCCGTCCCTCGGGCGCCGGGAAGCGGGGCGGTGTCGGTCCGTCCGCCCCGAGCCGCTCGCTGGCTCGCCCCGCCAGCGCCTCGAACTCGTCGGCGGGCAGCACCGGGTTGGTGAAGAACGACCCGCACGACCAGGTGTCGTGGTCGGCCCCGTCGAGCACCATGCCGCGCCGACGGCGCTGCTCGAGCACGGCCTCCCGCGCGTCCGCGAGCGGCACCCGCTCCCCCACCTCGACGCCGAGGCCGCGCGCCAGGTCGGCGTAGCCGATCGGCTGCGAGAGCGGGGTCGGCGCCAGCTGGAAGAGCACGTCGAGCACGACGTAGCGGCTGGACGCCTTGAACACCGAGTGCCGGTAGGTGAACGCGCAGTCGGCGCTCGCGAAGGTGCGGACGGCCTGGTCGCGGCGGTCGAAGACCCGCACCTGCGCGATGGTCTGCGCGACCTCCTGACCGTAGGCGCCGACGTTCTGCACCGGCGTCGACCCGGCGGCGCCCGGGATGCCGGAGAGCGCCTCGATGCCCGACCAGCCCTCGTCGACGGCGCGCACCACCACGTCGTCCCAGGTCTCCCCGGCCGCGATGCGCACGCTCACGCCGCCGCACGCGTCGTCGGACTCGACCTGCACCCCCCGGGTCGCGACCCGGACGACGGTGCCGGGAAAGCCCTCGTCGGACACCACGAGGTTGGAGCCACCGCTCAGCACGAGCAGCGGTTCGTCAGCGTCGTCGACCTCGCGCACGGCGTCCACGACCTCGTCGGTCGTCTCGGCGGTCACCAGTCGTGCCGCCGGCCCCCCGACCCGCATCGTGGTCAGGCCGGAGAGCGGTATGCCGTGCTCCTCACGCATGCGCTGGGTCGCCGGTCAGTCCAGCGCCACGACGGCTCGGGCGCGGCCGAGCACCTTGACCCCGGCGCAGGTCACCGACAGCTCGACGGTCGCCCGCCGGCTGTCCTGGTCGAGTTCCTTGACCACGCCGGACACCTCGATGTCGGCACCGCCCTCGTAGGGGACGACGACCGGCTTGGTGAACCGCACGCCATACTCCACGACCCGGCCGGCGTCTCCGGCCCAGTCGCTCACGATCTCGATCGCCGAGCCCATGGTGAACATGCCGTGGGCGATGACGTCGGGCAGGCCGACCGAGGTGGCGAACCGCTCGTCCCAGTGGATGCGGTTGCGGTCGAGGCTGGCCCCGGCGTACTGCACCAGGGTGGCCCGGTCGACGTGCACGGTGCGGGCGGGCAGCTCCTCGCCGACGGTGACGTCGGCGGCCCGGCGGACGGCCATCACTCGCCTCCTCGGATCACGATGGTGGAGGTGGCGGTGCACACCGGCTCGCCTCCCGTGGTCGACAGCTCGGACCGCGTGGTGACCATGGCGTGCCCGCCGGCCTCCTTGACGCCGTCCACGGTCAGCACGCCGACCACCTCGTCACCGGCGGTGATCGGGCGGTGGTGGACGAAGCGCTGCTCCCCGTGCACGACCCGGGAGAAGTCGATGCCCGCCTCCGGGTCCCGGATCAGCTGCGCGTCGCACTGCTGGGCGATGAGGACGGCGAAGGTGGGCGGTGCGATCACGTCGCGGTAGCCGCGCTCGGTGGCGACCTGGGGGTCGACGTGCACCGGGTCGGAGGCGCCGACCGCCTCGGCGAACTCGCGGATCTTGGCCCGGCCCACGTCATACGGCGGGGTCGGTGGGTAGGTGCGCCCCTGGAAGTCTGCGTTCACGGCCATGACCGGGAGCCTAGTGCGGGGCACCGCACGCGAACGACCGCCCTGCCCGGGGGCAGGACGGCCGTGTCGGTGGTCGTGACGAGGTCAGCGGGTCTCGCGGTGGGTGGTGTGCTTGCCGCACCTCGGGCAGAACTTCATCATGTCGAGCCGGTCGGGGTTGTTCCGACGGTTCTTCTTGGTGATGTAGTTGCGCTCCTTGCACTCCACGCAAGCCATCGTGA
>CAYRLV010000100.1:0-11222 GCA_964425155.1 uncultured Ornithinicoccus sp.
ATCGCGATGGACCGCCGGCTGGAGCCCTACGACCTGGAGTTCCTCGAGCAGCCCGTGTCCGGACGCAACCTCGCCGAGATGGCCTACGTGCGCAGTCGGATCGGGACTCCACTCCTCGCCAACGAGGCCTCGTGGACACGCCACGACCAGCTGGCGGTGATCGCCGCCGGAGCCGCCGACGCCATCTCGGTCGACAACCAGATGGACGGCGGACTGTTGAATCTCAAGCGAAGCGCAGGGATCTGCGAGGCTGCCGGTCTCCCGGTCATCAAACACAGCCTCGGTGAACTCGGGGTCGCCACAGCGGCCGCGCTGCACGTGATCTGCTCCTCGGCGCCGTTCCTGTATGCGGGGCAGGCCTACACCGCGCTGCTCACCGACGACGTGCTCGCCGGCAACCCGCTGGATCCGCGGGAGGGAACCTTGGCGGTGCCGACCGGCCCGGGGCTCGGGGTGGAGCTCGACGCGGACAAGGTCGCCCGCTACGCGGAGCTGTTCGAGCGGGAGGGAGCGTCCTTCGCGTTCACCGACTCGGCTGGGCCCACGCCGACGATGCCCAAGCGTTGAGCCGAACGCGCCCCCGCTCGTCAGCCGTGGGACCGGCGCAGCGCCATCCACACCAGCACCGAGGTGGCCAGCAGCAGGAGCGTCGTCAGCCCGGCCGCGAGGTGCAGCCCGTCGACGAAGGCGAGGTGTGCCGACCGCAGCATCTGCTCCGCCTCGTCGCCGACGGTCCTGGCGACTTCCACGGCACCGCCGAGGCTGTCGCGGGCGACCTGAGCCTGTCCCGCACTCAGCCCGAACGTCTCGAGCCCACTGCGGTAGACGGCCATGCCGGCGCTCCCGAGCAGGGCGACGCCGGCGGCTGCACCGAACTCCATGGCCGTCTCGGACAGTGCCGAAGCCGATGCGGCCCGCGCCGGGTTCACCGCCTCGACCACCACGGCCGAGGTCAGCGTGAGCGCGCTGCCCGTGCCGAATCCCATGAAGGTGAAGCCGATCAAGTAGGTCACCGCTCCGGATTCCGTGCCGACGGCGACGAGGATCGCGGCACCGGCCGCAGCCACGAGCAGGGGAAACACCAGCGCGAGTCGGGTGCCCCAGCGGCGCGCCATCGGTGCGGCCAGCAGGGACCCGATCATGCTCGCCAGCGTGCCCGGCAGCATCAACAGGCCGGCCGGCAGAGGTGAGTACCCCAGCACCAGTTGGAGGTACTGCGCACCAAAGAAGAGCAGGCCGGCCAGTGCCAGGACGGCCAGCAGGTTGGTCATGATGGCCGTGGCGAAGACCGGCTGGTGGAAGAGCTGGAGGTCCAGGAGCGGATCACGCGACCTGTTCTGACGTCGCACGAAGACCCAGCCGGCCACGAGGCCCACCGCCGCGGCGCCCACCCTCGGCCAGGAGAGTCCGTGAACCGCTGCCTCCTTGATCGCGAAGACGACGGGGATGACGGCAGCCATCGAGAGTGCGGCGCTGACCAGGTCGAACCGAGCAGGGCTGGGGTCTCGGGACTCGCGGATCAGCGCGGGCGCGAAGGCGACCAGGACGACCATGATCGGCAGGTTGATCAGGAAGACCGATCCCCACCAGAAGTGCTCCAGCAACCATCCGCCGACGACAGGGCCGGCCGCCGAGCCGCCACCCCACATCGCGCCCCAGACACCGATCGCGGTCCCTCGCTGTCGCGCGTCCTGGAAGTTGGACCGGATCAGGCCCAGCGTCGACGGCATCAACGTGGCGCCGGTGGCACCCTGCAGGACGCGCGCGGTGATGAGCACCACCGGGTCGGTGGCGAACGCAGCGAGCACCGACGACAGCCCGAACCCGGCAGCTCCGATCATCAACAGCCGACGTCGTCCGATCCGGTCGCCGACGCTGCCCATCGTGACCAGCAGACCGGAGATCACGAACGAGTAGACGTCGACGATCCAGAGCAGCTGGGTGCTCGAGGGTTGCAGGCTCTCGCTGATGAAGGGCAGCGCGATGTCCAGCACCGTGGTGTCCACCGAGACCAACAGGACCGCGAGGCAGAGCAGGCCGAGCCCCAGCCAGTCCCGAGTCCCGGCGCGGTCCGGTGCCTCGGTGCTCACCAGCACACTCCACCACAGCGGGATCCGCTCCTCGCGGGCGGCACGCGTTCGGACTCACCGGGGCGCGAAAGCAGCCAGGCCCGCGGCCCAGGCCGCGTCGAGGTCGGCGTCGGGCGGGAACCGGCCGTTCAGCTCGAGCACCACCATGCCGTGCGCGAACGCCCACGCCGCCCGGGCCACCGCGCGACTGCCGGTCGCCCGCAGGATCGGCGCGGCCGTCCGGTCCTCCAGGCCCGCCGGCAGCCGGGCGCGATCCAGCGGTCGATCGTTCATCAGCCGGTAGAGGTGTGGATGCTCCAGCGCGAACCGGCGGTAGGCCACGCCCAAGGCGGCCAGCGCCCCGGACGGGTCGGCCGGGTGGGCCGCCACCGCGGCTTCGACCGCCTCGGCGAGTTCCTCGAAGCCCGCCGCGATCACCAGCGCCTCGAGGGCAGCCTTGTCCGGCAGGTGTTTGTAGAGGGACGGCGCCCGAATGCCCAGGTCAGCCGCCACGCGGCGCATGGTCAGCGCGCCGGCCCCCTCCGCCTCGAGCAGTCGCCGCGCCGCGGCCGCGATCTCGCGGGCGCGCCGCGAGATCGGTTCAGCCACGCTGGAAACCGTCCCTGGTGCGCAGACCCAGCCCGAGCGCGCGGTCGACACTGATGTGGGTCAACCAGCCCAGGCCGGCAGCAAAGATCAGGACCCATTCCAGCGGGGTCACGGCATAGATGACCAGGACGGCGAGGGGGAGCCAGGCCGAGTGCATGAGGTTGTACGCCGGCACCGCCCGCGGCGGCAACTGACCGCGTTGCAGCTCTCTCGCCGACCCGGCGCCGATCAGGAGCGTCAGGTCGGGGATGAAGAAGAACCCGACGGCCGCGGCCAGCGCAGGCGCGCCGTGGTTGACCACCTCCAGGCCCGCGAAGGCGGCCCAGAACGCGGCGAGCAGCGCCCAACCCACCCGGCGCGCCAGGACGGCACGGTGGGAAGGGGCGAGGACGAGGTGGTTCACGGCGATCATCTCCTGCCATCAGGCTAACATAGTTAGCCTGATGGCAGGAGGCCGCCTCTGCTTGCTTCTCGCTGGCAGAATGCACGGATATGCGGCTCGACGAGGTGGACGAGGCGACCGCCCGGCTGGACGGCGTGCGCCGGACCACGGACACGCCCCGGCAGTGGCGCTACCACGGGCGCCTGGTGGCGCGCCAGCTCGACGAGACCCACCTGGTGATCCGCGCCGACTTCGAGTTCCGTGATGTCCTGCTCCGTCAGTTCCCGCAGACCTTCAGCGTCCCGACACGGTTCCGCAAGCACATGATGGTGGTGGCGGACCTGGCCGCCGGCGACGCGGGCGCGATCGAGGACGCACTGGTCGCCGCGTGGGAGCTGCAGCGCTCCGGCTGACGAGCGCTGGGCGACCGGCACGTCATACCGACCCGACCGACAGACGCGAGGGCCTCGTAGGGTTCGGGTCATGACCGCGCTGTCCGTGGATGACGTCGCCCGCCTGGTCTCGGAGCTCACGCTCGATGAGAAGGCTTCTCTCTGCTCGGGATCCGACTTCTGGCACACCCAGCCCGTGGACCGTGTCGGCATCCCCGCCGTCATGACCACGGACGGTCCGCACGGGCTGCGCAAGCAGGCGGGCGCCTCCGACCACCTCGGGCTCGGCGACTCGGTGCCCGCGACCTGCTTCCCCTCCGCGGCCGGGCTCGGGTCGACGTGGGACCGGGACCTGCTCCGCCGGGTGGGAGAGGCCCTGGGCAGCGAGGCACGCGCCAACGGCGTCTCGGTGCTCCTCGGCCCGGGCGTCAACCTCAAGCGAAGCCCCTTGTGCGGACGCAATTTCGAGTACTTCTCCGAGGATCCGCACCTGACCGGCGAGCTCGCGGGACCTCTGGTGGACGGTATCCAGTCCCAGGGCGTGGGGGCCTCGCTCAAGCACTTCGCCGCGAACAACCAGGAGACGGACCGGATGCGGGTCGACGCCCGCGTGGACGAGCGCACCCTGCGGGAGATCTATCTGCCAGCCTTCGAGAGCGTCGTCACCCGGTGCCGGCCGTGGACCGTCATGTGCGCCTACAACAAGCTCAACGGCACGTATGCGGCGCAGCACCCTTGGCTCCTGACGAAAGTGCTGCGCGGCGAGTGGGGTTTCGACGGCCTGGTCGTCTCCGACTGGGGCGCCACCGACGATCGCGTCGCAGGTGTGAACGCAGGGCTCGACCTGGAGATGCCGTCGTCCGCCGGGGTGAACGACGCCAGGATCGTGGCGGCGGTGCGCTCCGGCGAACTCGACGAGTCACGCCTCGACCTGGCCGTCACGCGGGTGCTGACCCTGGTGGCGCGAAGCCTGCCGGCGTTGGAGGAACCGCCCGCGTTCGACCCGGTGGCGCACCACGCGCTCGCCCGAGAGGTGGCCACGCGCAGCGCGGTGCTGCTCAAGAACGACGGGGTGCTGCCACTGGACCCCACGACGGTGCCGGGATCCGTCGTCGTGATCGGCGAGATGGCGCGGACTCCCCGCTACCAGGGAGCGGGCTCGTCACAGGTCAACCCGACCCGTCTCGTCAGTGCGCTGGACGCCCTGGCGGAGCGCGGACTGGAGGTGCCGTTCGCCCCCGGCTACCCGCTCGCGGAGGCAGCCCGATGTCCTGGGCAGGACCGATCGGCAACGGAATTGCGTCAGCAGGCGACCGAGCTGGCGGCCGACAGGACCGCGGTGCTGTTCCTGGGGTTGCCGGCCGCGGAGGAGTCGGAGGGCTACGACCGCGAACACCTGGAGCTGCCCGACTCGCACCTCCGACTCCTGCGGGAGGTGGCCGCCGTCGCCGAGCGGGTCGTCGTTCTGCTGTCGAACGGCTCCGTCGTGACGACGCTCGACTGGGAGGACGACGCGGACGCCCTGCTCGAGCTCTGGCTCGGCGGGCAGGGTGGCGGAAGCGCGGCCGTCGACCTGCTGCTGGGGGACGCCGCACCCTCGGGCCGGCTCGCCGAGTCGGTGCCGCGCCGTCTGGCCGACGTGCCGGCGCAGCTGAACTTCCCGGGAGAGAACGGCACGGTGCGCTACGGCGAGGGTGTCTTCATCGGCTACCGCGGACTGGACGCGGTGCAGGCACCGGTGGCCTACCCCTTCGGGCACGGACTCACCTACACCACCTTCTCCTACTCCGAGCTCGCCGTGCACGCGACGCCGGTCACCGAGGGCACCGGCGCGTCGGACGTCGTGGTCCGCGCCACTGCCGTGGTGACGAACACGGGCGGTCGCCCGGGTGTGGCCGTGCCGCAGCTCTACCTGGGACGGCCGGAGTCCACTCTCGCCCGTCCACCGAGGGAGCTGCGGGCGTTCGACCGGCTCGAGCTGGAGCCGGGTGCGTCCCAACGCGTCGAGTTCGGGATCACCCGCCGGGACCTGAGCCACTGGGACGTGGTCTCGCACGGCTGGGTGGTGGAGCCGGGCCCGGCCGAGGTGTCGGTCGGTGCGTCCTCCCGGGACCTGCCGCTCACGACCCGCGTCACGATCGAGGCACCGCCGCCGCCGAGGTCACTCACCGCATACTCGACCCTCAGCGAGTGGCTCGCGGACGGCGAGGCGGGCCCCGCGCTGCGCAAGGCGATGGGGGCGCACGCCCGCGCGCAGTCCGCCGGAACCGGCGACCCGATGATGGCGGCGTTCCTGTCCTCGCTGCCCTTGGCCAAGGCGCCGCTGATGGGAGCGGGCGGCGCGCTGACACCGGACACGGTGTCCGACCTGGTCGAGCGTTATGGTGCGCGGCGGGACGATGATGACCCCACCGACCTGTCCGGCTGAACGGAGGAGTCTCGTGCGCGCAGTCCAGTACCACTCGTACGGAGGGCCGGAGGTCCTCGAGGTGGCCGACGCCCCGGAGCCGCACGCCGGCCCGGGTGAGGTGCGCGTCGCGGTGCGAGGCGCGAGCGTCAACCCGATCGACTGGAAGGTGCTCTCCGGGGTGATGGCGAGCGGCCCCCGGGAGGGAGTCGGCTACCTCGGCAACGATGCTGCCGGCGTCGTCGACGAGATCGGTGACGGCGTCATCGGCACCGCCGTCGGTGACGAGGTGTTCGGCACCGGCTCCCACACGCACGCGGAGTTCGCGGTGCTCAACGCCTGGGCGCCCAAGCCGCCGTCGGTCGACTGGGCGGTCGCGGCGGCGGCCGGGGTCGCGGGCGAGACGAGCGAGCGGATGCTGCGGCTGCTGGGCATCACCGAGGGCACCGTCTTCGTGGACGGCGGGGCCGGAGGAGTCGGGGCCGTCGCGGTGCAGCTGGCGGTGAGCCGGGGACTGACCGTCGTCGCGTCGGCGGGACCCGGAAACCAGGACTACCTCCGCGAGATCGGCGCCACCCCAGTCGTTTACGGCGACGGCATGATCGACCGGGTCGATGTTGCTGCGCCCGGTGGGGTCGACGGCGTCCTCGACGTGGTGGGCAAGACCTCGGTCGAGGACCTGATGGGCCTGGTCCCCGAGCCGGGGCGCGTCGTCACCATCGCGAACTTCGGCGCGGGGAAGGCGGGAGCGCAGGTGACCGGTGGCGGCGCCGACGCCCGCCCGTTCGAGGCCCTCGCCGAGATTGCCGCGCTGCTGGAGCAGGGCGGACTGACCCTCACGGTGCAGACCTATCCCCTGGCCGAGGCCGCGGACGCCTACCGCAGGAGTCTGTCCGGCCACGTCCGCGGCAAACTCGTCCTGCTCCCCTGACCGTCCGGTCACCTCCTCGCGCCGTCAGGAGTGGCCTCAAGCGCCAATTCCACTGGCGTCATTGAGCCGGATCGGGCGCACAATGGAAGTGGGAGAAGATTCCCACAGTGGAGGTGAGTCATGACAACACAGCACAGTTTCGACACGTCGATGGCACGCCACCCGGACATCGTGGCCCTGCGCGACCGCTATGACCGAGTCGCCGGGACGCCGCGAGCCCAGGTCCTCGAGGGACTGATGTTCCTCGGTGGCGCCTATGCCGCGATCTCACCCTGGGTCATCGGATTCAGCAGCACCACGACCGCCCTGGCCGTCAACGACCTCATCATCGGCGTCGCGGTGATGGTGATGACCCTCGTGTGCGCCGGTTCGGCCGGCCGCCTGTTCGGTATGACGTGGGTCGTACCCCTCATGGGCATCTGGCTGATCGTCGCGAACTGGGTGATCCAGGGCATCAGCGTGTCCACCGGGACCATGCTGAGCAACATCATCGTCGGAGCCTGCATCGTGGTGTTCGGCGCCGCAGTGATGGGCCTGGCACGGGCCAAGAGCGCCGGCTGACCGCTGTCGCCCACGCTGGCCGGCCGCGCGAGCGACCGGCCAGTGCCAGGAGGCGCACCGGTCCGCGAGCAGCCAGGCACACCGCATACGTGACTTCGTAGCGAGCGAAAACCGTTGGACAGCATCTCGTCCCGAGCCCCAGACTGCTCGATCGTGACGAGTGAATCGAGTAGCGACCTGTGGGACGAGGCGACCGCCAAGCGCTATGACACGGAGTCGGCGGAGATGTTCGCGCCGGAGGTGGTCGAGCCGGCGGTCGACGTCCTCGCTCGTCTGGCCGATGGAGGTGCGGCACTGGAGTTCGCGATCGGGACCGGCCGGATCGGCATCCCGCTGCGCGAGCGCGGCGTCCCGGTGACCGGCATCGAGCTGTCCGCGCCGATGGTCGACGTGCTGCGGCAGAAGGTCGACGAGAGCCGTCTGCCCGTGGTCGTCGGCGACATGGCCACCACCCGTGTGCCCGGCGAGTTCGCGCTCGTCTACCTGGTGTGGAACACGATCGGCAACGTCCGCACCCAGGACGAGCAGGTCGCCTGCTTCGAGAACGCCGCGCACCACCTGCGCCCGGGCGGCCGCTTCGTCATCGAGGTGGGCGTGCCCTCCCTCCGGCGGTTGCCGCCGGGGCAGTCCGCCGTGCCGTTCGACGTGAGCGAGGAGCATGTGGGCTTCGACACCTACGACCTCGCCACCCAGCAGGCGGTTTCGCACCACTACACGCGGGAGGCCGACGGCCGGATGCGCTACGGCGCGCACCACTACCGCTTCGTCTGGCCGTCCGAGCTCGACCTGATGGCGCGCCTCGCCGGGTTGCGGCTGGAGAGCCGCTTTGCCGACTGGGACGGCAGCCCCTTCACCGGCGAGAGCGAGAAGCACGTCTCGATCTGGCGCAAGGGCTGACCGGAGCCGACCACCCACCGCGAGTGGCACAGTTCCGCACGAGTGGCACAGGTAGAGGTGTGCCACTCGTCGGCAACTGTGCCGCTCGTGGGGGTTCAGCCGTGGACGACGCCGACCGGATCCTCGTCCGGTGTGACGACCCAGAGCATGCCGGTCCCGCCCGGGAGCGGCACCTTGAGGGTGCGCCCGTGCGACTCGTCGATCAGGTCGGGCCGGTGACCGGCGGCCAACAGCGCCCCTTGCGCGGCCGCCAGGTCAGGCACGTCGACCTCGTAGGTCGCCCCCACCACGCCCTCGTCGGCGATGTGCACCAAGGTCGCGCCGGAACCGGCGTCGAGGTCGACGCCGCGCCCGTTGGTCTCGGTCAGTCGGCGGGTCAGGCCCAGGGCCTCGAGATCACCCGCGGCACCCTCCACGTCGGTGCTGACCCAGAGCTGCTTGACGAAGCTCTCCGGGACGGGGGCCGCGCCCTCGACCGGCTCCATCGCGTCGATGAAGAAGCTCAGCCCGTCGCGACCGGTGACCCGGGCCGCCCGGCCGTGGTCGGCGTCGACCAACCGGACGGAGCATCCCTCCGGGAGGCGATCGGCGACGGCGGCGACATAGCCGTCGAGGTCGGCCACCTCGAAGCCGAGCCGCACCTCCCCCTCGCTCACCCCGGGGAACAGCTCGTGGACGGCCACGCGACCGCCGCCGAAGGCGACCAGCGACCACTGCGGCGAGCGGCTCGCGACGTGACCGCCGAGCGTGGCCAGCAGCTCGACATACTCCTGGGTGTGCGCGGTGTGCACGATCGGCCGCACGGTGAGGCCCGGCAGTCCGGGCACGGATGGGGTCATCTCAGTCCTCCTCGAGGTAGCGCCGCACGGCGTCTTCGGTGATGGCCGACAGGGACCGCCCCTCGTCGACGGCGCGGTGTTTGAGCGCGCGCACGAGCTCCGGCGGCAGGTAGATGCTGAACTGCACCCTCTCGGTCTTGGCAGGCATGCGGGCATGCTAGCAAATGTGCAACGCGGTGGCCACCTGTCGGTGAGCGCGGGTCAGGACCGCGGTACCGGCGCCAGGGCCAGGGCCACCAGGTGTGAGCTCCGACCGGACCGCCCGCTCTTGCTCAGCCAGCGGGTCCGCAGTTCCTCGAGCTCGAGTCGCAGCTGCTCGGCCTGGTGCTTGTCCAGCGTGAGTCCGAACGAGCTCTGCAGCGCGTCACTCGGCATCCGGGTGACGTCCCCGAGGGTCCGGTCCACATTCACCCCGCGCAGTCCCGCGGGCTTGTGGATCCGCAACAGGCCGCCGTGCACCACCTCGGGCACCGCGGCGCCCAGGGCAGCGACGAGTTCCCTGGTGTCGCGCGCCATTTGGGACTCGAACAGCGTGTGTGGCAACAGCTCCGGCGGCACCTCGATCACGTCGGCCACCGTGCGATAGCGCCGGATCGGCCGGCCCTTGCGTGCCGCCACGTCATGCACGACGAGGATGCCGAGGTCGTGCCACCGATGCGTCCAGTAGTGCACCCGGGACAGCGGCCGGGAGAGTTCACGAGCCGCCTCCGCGATGGACGTCGGCCGATCGAAGTAGGGCCCCAGGTAGGAGGTCCCGCGGCCGCTGGCCAGGACGGACGCCACCTCGGCGGACTCGACGACGTGGGTGCTGGTCACCTACTCACACTAATCCCGTAGCCGTGGAAGTAGATCGCTGCATAGGTTCCCGTTGGCAACGACACGAGGAGGGCCGATGCAGCGAGCACGCCGTGAGCTCGTCTTCTGGGGACAGGTATGGCGAGCCGCCCCCGCCGCTGTGGCCGCCGCCATCGCTCTCGTCCTGCTCGGCGCCGTCGCAGCCTACGGGGTCATGGTCGGCTCGGCACGGCTGGTCGAGACCTTGGTGCAGGGAGGTGACCGTGCGTGGACGTGGTTGACGGTCACCCTGATCTGCCTCGTGGCCCAACCCGCGGCGAGCATCCTCATCGGTGCTGCGAGCGCCGTGAACCAGGCCGGCGTCACCGCACGCTGCCAGGACCTGATCGCGCGAGCCGCACTCGCCCCGCACGGGATCGCGCACCTCGAGTCTCCGGAGTCCGCGGCGCGACTGCGGGGCGCGGCCGAGCACGTCCGCGACTCGATGCAACTGGACGCAGTGTCCAGCCTGTGGCACTGGCTCTCGGTCCGGGTGCGGGGGGTTGCGGCTCTGGTGGTGGTCGGTCACTGGTCCTGGATCGCGGCCCTGCTGGTCGCCGCCGCCCAGATCGCCAACGCCCGAACCATGACCCGCTACCTGGAGACCGTGCAAGGCGACCTGCTCGACAACGTGGCGACCGACGGACGCCGGGCCGGTTACCTGTGGGGCCTGCTGCTCGGTCCTCGCAGCGGCAAGGAGGTGCGCCTCTTCGGGCTCACCGACTGGGCCCTCGGACGGTACGCCGCGGTCTGGTCCACGGCCCAGGCCGGCGTGCTGCAACGACGCAACCACGCGGCCCGTCCGGTCTACGGGAGCAGCGTCGTGCTGACCGCGGTCACCGTGGCTGCGCTGATCTGGCTGGCGTTGGACGCGCGGGGCGGCGGCCTGGAGGTCGCGACCATGGTCGCCGCCGCCCAGGGCGTGGCGGGGCTGCAGGCGTTCGGCAACCTCGGCGACACGCAGGTGCAGGTGATGCGGGTCCGGTCGTCGCTGTTGTCCGCGCACGACCTCGGCGGGTCGCTCCCGGAGCCGGCCTTCGCCGAGGGCGCCCCGCCGGGCGAACCGCAAGCCGCCACAGTGTCGTTCGAGGACGTGACCTTCACCTACCCCTCGCGCGACGAGCCGGTGCTGCGGGACCTGGATCTGCGGATTCCCGCTGGGCAGTCCGTTGCGCTGGTCGGCGTCAACGGGGTCGGCAAGTCGACCCTGATCAAGTTGCTGTGCGGCCTCTATCCACCGGGTTGTGGTCGGGTGCGGGTCGACGGGGCTGACCCCGCCGAGGACGACGCGGCACGCCGTC
>CAYRLV010000101.1:0-11155 GCA_964425155.1 uncultured Ornithinicoccus sp.
GCGTGCCCGGCCATACCAACTCTTGAACCGATCGTGACCGGGGCGTGACATCGGTCCTCGTGGTGTGTACCGTGGTCGCGCCCCCCTCCCCTGGTGGGGCCCACGACGCGGAACGCCGAGTCCTGTCGCCGCGCCGAGGCCGTGCACACATGACCGCTGGACAGGAGCGGGGGAACCACTTCCGGGGCGCCGAACGGCGCTCCTCGGGGTGAAGCCCCGGTCGGCGCGAGGCGACGCGCTGCGGACCCGTCCGCAGCACGGAGCGGCGCGACGGCAGGGGCCGGGTAGACAACCTCCCACCCGAACCCGACAGCTCACCCCGAAGGCGCCGGAGAGGTTCACCACGTGTCGAAGAGCCCTGGGCGTCACCGCGCGCCGAGCCGTCTCAGCACCGTTTCGTTGTCCGACGCCGTTGCCAGGACCGGCCAGCCGGTCGCCAAGGCCTCGGCCGTCCTCGCCGTGTCCGGCGGGCTCGTGGCCACCGTGGCCGCGCCCACCTCGGCCGCGCCGCTGGGTGCGGTCGCCCACGGCACTGCCACGCCGATGACCACGGTCCACCGCGAGGTGGCGCCGGTGGCCGTGTCCGCCGCGGACGCCCCGATGTCCGCCGTCGCCGCGCCCGCCACCGCCCCCCTCGTGGCGTCGCCGTCCTTCGGCAAGATCGGCTTCACCGGTAACAAGGCCCCGGAGCCCGAGCCGGTCGTCGAGCCCGAGCCGGAGCCGGTCGTCGAGCCCGAGCCGGAGCCGGTCGTCGAGCGCGAGACCACCGAGCCCAGCCGGTCCACCGAGCGCGAGTCCCTCGCCGAGCGGGAGGCCGCGGAGCGCGAGGCCGCCGAGCGGGAGGCCGCGGAGAAGGCTGCCGCCGAGAGGCGTGCCCAGGAGCAGGCCGAGCAGGAGCAGCAGGAGCAGGCCGAGGCGTCCGCGCCGTCGTCCGCCGGCTCCGGTGTGCTCGGCATCGCCGCCCAGTACGTCGGCACCCCCTACGCCTACGGCGGCAGCAGCCCCGCTGGCTTCGACTGCTCCGGTTTCACGCAGTACGTCTTCGGCCAGGCGGGCATCAGCCTGCCCCGCACCACGTCGGCCCAGCAGGCCGCGGCCACGCCGGTGTCCAACCCGCAGCCCGGCGACCTGGTCTTCTTCGGCTACCCCGCCCACCACGTGGGTATCTACGCCGGCGGCGGCATGATGTACGACTCCGGCCGCCCGGGCGTGCCGGTGTCCAAGCGCGCCATCTTCCACAGCAGCGGCCCGGTGAGCTACGGCCGCATCTGACCCGACCGCAGCGCGACGGCCCCCACCGCCCGGTGGGGGCCGTCGCTGTCTCCGGGCCCGGTGACGCGGGACACTGGGGTGATGAGCGCGACTGCCAACCCCTCCGGCCCGGTGCAGCACAAGGTCCAGGTCGAGCTGTGGTCCGACCTGACCTGGCCGTGGAGCTACCTGGCCAAGCACCGCTGGGAGCGGGCCGTGCAGCGCTTCGAGCACCCCAGCGAGGTGCTGGTGCGGCACCGTTCCTGGCAGAGCGACCCGTCCCGCGCGCCGGGCGACCACGTCGGCGCCCTGACGTGGCTCACCGAGCGGTATGCGGAGAGCCCACCCGGCGCGAGCGGCTCCACCGAGCAGGTGGTCACCGAGGCGCTCGACGAGGGGCTGTCGGTGGATCTCGAGCGCGCCGTGCACACCTCGACCCTCGACGCGCACCGGCTGTGCCACCTCGGACTCGACCAGGGCGGGCCGGCGCAGCAGGCGGCGGTGCTGGAGCGACTCTTCGCGGCCCACTTCGCCGAGGGCAAGGCGCTGGACGACGCCGACGTCCTGCAACGGCTGGGCGCGGAGGCCGGGCTGGACGAGGTGCAGGTGGCCGGCGTGCTCGCCGGCGACGACTACCGCGCCGCGGTGCGCGAGGACGAGCTGCTGGCGGCGCGTCGTGGGCTCAGCACGCCACCGGGGGCGGTGGTCAACGGCGATCTGCTCGTCGAGGGGGTCCCGTCGGTGGACACGATGCTCGGCCGGCTCCAGGAGGCGTGGCACGCCCTGGACGCCACCGGTCAGGCCGGGGTCGGGTCGGTGTCGTCCTCGAACTGACCGAGCACGGTCTCCAGCAGGTCCTCCAGGGCCACCAGACCGGCGGTCGACCCGTTGCGGTCGACCAGGGCCAGCTGGGCCCGCTGCTCGCGCATCCGGGTGACCGCGTCGATGAGCGGCAGGTCGGCGGGCAGGGTGATCAGGTGCTGGCTGAGCTCCGCCACCGCGCGCGGCGGGCCCTGCGCGTGACACTGGACGGCGTCGCGCACGTGCACGAGCGCGGTGGGTTCGTCCCGGTCGAGCACGACGAGCCGGGAGCGGCCGGTCTCGTGGCTGATCCGCTCGACGTCCGCCGAGGTCTGGTCGGCCGCGATGGTCACCGCCTCGGCGATCGGGTGGGCGAGCGACCCCACCGTCTCCTGCTCGAGCCGGAGCGCGCCGCTGAGGAACCGGTGCTCGTGCTCCGGGAGCGCCCCGTGCTCGCGCGACTCGGCGAGCAACAGCTGCAGCTGGGCCGGCGCGTGGGCGCGGTCCACGGTGTCCCGGGGGGTGACGCCCGCGGCCCGGACCAGCAGGTTGGCCAGCGCGTTGAACAGCCGCAGCGCGGGTCGGGAGATCCAGGTGAACCCGCGGAACGGCAGGGCCAGCAGCACGGCCGACGACTCGGGATGCGAGATCGCCCACGACTTGGGTGCCATCTCTCCGACGACCATGTGCAAGAACACGACGATGGCGACGGCCAGGACGATCGCGACCGCTCCGCTCAGTCCGGCGGGCAGCCCGACGGCCTCGAAGACCGGCCCCAGCAGGGCCGCCACCGCGGGTTTGGCGAGGGCGCCGAGCCCGAGGGTGCACAGGGTGATGCCGAGTTGAGCGCCGGCCAGCATCAGGGACAGCTCCCGGCTGCCGGCGTGCGCGGAGCGCGCGGCCCGGCTCCCCGACTCGGCCAGCTGGGCCAGCCGGTGCGGCTTGCTCGCGACGAGCGCGAACTCGGCCGCCACGAAGAACGCGTTCGCGACGAGGAGCAGCACGGAGACGAGCAGGGAGACGGCCAGGCTCACCGGTCCACCTCCTGCCCGGCGGTGGACCGGACGAGCACGGTGAGGGGCACGTGCCGATCCACCTCGAGCACCTCGAGTCGTGCGGTGCGCACGGGGGCGCCGTTGCCGGCCGCCGGGTCGTCAGCGAGCTCGACCGTGTCGCCGACCTCGGCCACCCGCCCGAGGAGGTCGAGGACGAGGCCGCCCACGGTGTCGAACCCCTCGTGCTCGGGCAGGGACAGGTCGGTCTGGGCGGCGACCTCGTCGATCCGCATCCGGGCCGGGACCAGCCAAGACCCGTCGACGCGCCGCTGGATCACCGGCTCGTCCGCGTCGTCCTCGTCCAGGATCTCGCCGACGACCTCCTCGGCGACGTCCTCGAACGAGACCACGCCCGCGAAACCGCCGTACTCGTCCACCACGACCGCCAGCTGACGCCGCTCCGTCCGCAGCCGCTCGAGCACGTCGGGCAGCGGCAGGCTGGTCGGGATCCGCACCGGGGTGGTCATGATCGCGCGGACCCGCGTGTTCGCGCGCTCGTCCACCGGCACCTCGAGCAGCTCGGTGACGCCGACCTGCCCCACGATGTCGTCGACGTCCCGGCCGGTCACCGGGAAGCGGGAGTTCCCGGTGCCGAGCAGCTCGGCCACGTGGGCGGCGGTGTCGTCGGTGCGCACCACGGTCACGTCGATCCGGGGCGTCATCACCTGCTCGGCCACGAGGTGCCGAAAGGCCAGCGCGCGGTCCAGCAGCCGGGACAGGTCGGCGTCCAGCAGTCCCTGCGTGCGTGACTCGTCGATGATGCCCGCGAGGTCCTCGGGCGTGGCACCCTGGGGCAGCTCCTCGATCGGCTCGATCCCCACCCGGCGCAGCAGAGCCGTCGAGGCCCGGTCGAACAACCGGACCACGGGCCCGGCCAGCGCGAGGTAGACGAGGGTCGATCGGCTGAGGGCTCGGGCGAGCGGCGTGGCGCGGGCGATGGCCAGGTTCTTCGGCGCGAGCTCGCCGACGACCATCTGCACGAGGGTGCTGAACAGCAGCGCCACGACGAGCGCCACGGACAGCCGCTCGGCACGGTTGAGCCCGGTGAAGCCGAGCGCCTCGGCGAGGCCCTCGCCGAGGAGTGGCTCGGACACGTAGCCCACCACGAGCGCGGTGACCGTGATCCCGAACTGCGCCCCGGACAGGGTGAAGGAGAGCCGGGAGGTGACCCGCTGGGCTCGCTCCGCCGCACGGTCGCCGTCGTCCGCGAGTCGTTGCAGTTCGCCGCGGTCGACCGCGACGAAGGCGAACTCCTGGGCCACGAAGTAGCCGGTGGCCGCGGTGAGCAGCAGGATGGTGAGCAGGCCGGTCGCGATCAGCATGACCGTGCTGCTTCAGGAAGCCGGGCCGAACCCGGCTGGGTACTACAGGCGTCGTCCCCGAGGGGTGTCGTCATGTACCGATCGTAATCGATGGAGCGGCTCGTCCGGTCCGTCGCGACGGACGGTGCGCAGCAGGCGACGGCACGGTGTCCCGTCCGTTGCTGAGGTACCCTGCCGCGGGTGGGGACGGGTGCGGGGCAGCGGGGTCGAGGTGCTGCTGCCGCGACGGTGCTGCTGGCCCTCGGACTGACCTCGTGCGCGGCGGACGACTCCGGCTCGGCACCGCCGGCCACGCCGGTGCCCTCCCAGTCCTCGACCAGCGGGGCGGACCAGCCGCTGTACTCGCGGAACGACGCGCGACGGATCCTGCCGGGCGACGGTGACGTCCCCGCCGGCTACTCGATCGTGAGCCGGTGCCCGCCGACGTGCGCGGACTTCTCCGCCCCCTACTACTCGATCCAGGCCGTCCCCGACGGCGACGTCGACCCGGAGGACCTCGACCAGCCCAGGCTGACCGTGTCGGTGGTCCGCTTCGCGTCAGTCCCGGCGGCGCGCAAGCAGTGGACCGCGTGGCGCGACGACGACAAGGCCCACACCGGGACGTTCGACGTCCCCGCACGCCGGGTCGGGGAGAGCACGTCGCCGGCGGAGCGCGGGACGGGCAGATGGCACGCGCCCCTGACCGGGATGCCCGCCGACAGCTACCTGCTCGACAAGGTCTTCCGGTTCGTGGACTCGGACGGGCCCGGGAAGAAGGTCTACACGGAGCGGCGCCTCACCGTGCGCAGCCGCAACGTCGTGATCACCGTCCAGCGCATCCACCCCGGCCGGGTGAGGAACGGGGAGCAGGTGTCGACAGCGATGGAGCGCCGGGCCCGGACCCTGCTCGCGGCCCTGGACGGGTGAACAGTCGGCACGGCGCGGGCCGACCGTGGCGTCGTGGAGCCTCGGTGGAGTCTCAGAGGCGGGGGCGCGGGGCGCTGGGTGGACGGGCCGGCCGGCCGAGCAGTCTCGGCCAGACCCGGACGGGCAGCAGCCGGGCCAGCTTCATCGGGATGGCGAGCCGATGGGGGAAGGCGATCTCGACGCGGTCGCGCTCCAGCCCGTCGCAGATGGCGCGCCCGGCGGCGTCGGGATCGATGACGAACGGCATCGGCAGACCGCTCGAGGTGGTCCGGCGGGTGCGCACGAAGCCGGGGCTGACCGTGGTGACGTGCACGCCGCGCTCGGCCACCTGCACGCGCAGTGCCTCCAGCAGCGCGATCTGGCCGGCCTTGGTCGCGCTGTAGGCCTCGGCGCCGGCCAGCCCGCGGTAGCCGGCGAGCGAGGCGACGCCGGCGATCACGCCGGAGCCGCGGTCGAGCATGGCGGGCAGCGTGGCGGCGACGGTGTTGGACAGTCCCACCAGTCCCACGTCCACGTGCCGTCGGAAGGCCGCGGGGTCCCACCGGTCGACCTGCATGGGCTCCCAGTGGCTCGCGGCCGCGACGACGAGGTCGATCGGCCCGAGGCCCGCCGCGACCCGGTCGGCGGCCTCGGCCATGGCCGGGGCGTCGGTGGCGTCCACCGGCACCGTCAACATCCGGCCGCCCCCGACCTCGGCGAGCTGGGCCTCGTGCCGGGCCGACACGGCCACCGCCGAGCCGCGCGCCTGGAGCTCGCGGGCCACGGCGGCCCCGATGCCGCTCGACCCGCCCACGACCCAGGCGACCTTCTCGTGCAGATCCATCACGCCTCCTGTCCGGCTCCGGCGGCTGCACCCAACCTAGCGGCAGTCCCGCCGTCAGCCCGGCAGGTTGTCGATGGGCACGACGGGCACGTCGTCAGCGAGGGTGAAGCCGAATACCCGGCTGAGGAAGTAGGCCTCGGCCTCGAGAGCGGCCACGATGTTCTCGGCGCGACGGAACCCGTGGCCCTCTCCCTCGAACATGACCAGCGCCACGGGGATCCCTTTGTCACGCAAGGCGTCCGCCATCACCGTTGCCTGCTCCGGCGGCACCACTTTGTCCTCGGTGCCCTGCAGCAGGATCATCGGGCTGCTGAGCCGGTCGACGTGCTTGATCGGTGAGCGGGCGTCATACACGTCCTGCGCCTCGGGATAGGGGCCGATCAGACCGGTGGGGTAGCGGGACTCGAACTTGTGCGTGTCGCGGGCGAGCGCGCCCAGGTCGGAGACGCCGAAGTGGCTCGCCCCGGCGGCGAACGTATCGCGGAAGGTCAACGCGGCCAGCGTCGTGTATCCCCCGGCGCTGCCGCCGTGGATGACCAACCGGGCCGGGTCGGCTCGCCCCTGTTCGGCCATCGCGAGGGCTCCCGAGGTGCAGTCCTCGACATCGACCACGCCCCAATTTCCTTGCAGGCGCTCGCGATAGGCGCGTCCATAGCCCGTGCTGCCACCGTAGTTGACGTCCAGGAGCGCGAAGCCGCGGCTGGTCCAGTACTGGTAGTCCGGCTGCAGCGTCGGCGGTGACATGCCGGTCGGCCCGCCGTGCGAGCAGACGATCAACGGCGGGAGCTCGCCCGCCGGTGCCCGGAAGTCCGCGTTCACCGGCGGGTAGTGGAAGCCGTGGACCTCCTCGCCCTCACTGTTACGCCAGGTGACGGGCTCGGGACTGCTGAGGTAGCGAGCGTCCACGACGTGGTCGGTCGAACGTCGCACGAGCTCGACCGAGCCATCGGCGAGCCGGACCAGCCCGATGCCTGCCGGGGCGTCGGAGAAGGCTGCGCGGACGGCCACGCGCTCGCCCTGCACGGTCACCTGCGGGTATGCCGTGGCTCCCGTCTCGATCGGGGTGACCCGGCCGTCCCGGTCGAGCACGCCGAGCCGGGCGAAACCGTCCTCCAGCCACCGGCAGACGACCCTGCCGTCCGACGTGCAGCCGAAGCTGCTCGCGCCGAGCTGCCACTGTGGTCCGCCGAACTCGCGGTCGCGGGGGAGCAACGGGGTGGCGTCGGCCACCGGCGCGGTGACGTCAGCGGCATACAGGTTGGCGAATCCTGTTCGGTCGCAAAGGAAGACCAGCCTGCCGTCCGCTGCCCAACGCGGCTCGCCGAACGAGACACCGGGCTCGGCAGCCCAGACGGCTCGAGCGGTGAGGCCGCCCGCGGCGTCGAGGGATCCGAGACCGATCCGGGCCTCCTGCCACGGCATGTGCGGGTGGTCCCACTCCAGCCACACCAGCTGCCGGCCGTCGGGGCTCAGCTCCGGTCCCACGACGAAGTCGGTGCCGTCCACCAGGACGGTGCCGCCGTCCTCGTTGGGGCCGTCGAGATCGAGGCGCACCAACGTGTTCCGCGGTTCACCGTCACCGGAGTGGTCCTCGCGGACGGCGTAGGCGACGCCACGGGCGGCGTCGATGCGCAGGTCGCCGTAGCGCCAGGCACCCTCCGGCGTGATCGGGCGCGGTTCCGTGCCGCCCGGGTCCAGCCGGCGGACCCGCTGGTCGGCGAAGTCGACGAACAGCACCAGACCGTCCCGCACGGCGTAGGCTCCGCCGCCGTACTCGTGCACCCGGGAGCGGACGTTGAACGGTGCGCCGACGACGTCCTGCTGCCGTCCGTCGGGGGAGCGCCGGACGAGGACGCAGCGCCCGCCGTCCGTGCTCCGCCCCTCGATCCACCAGGTGTCGTCACCGTCCAGCTGGACGGCCTCGAGGCCGGTGTGGTCGGCGACCAGTGAGGTGGCAGTGATCGGTGATCGCCAGGCGCCGTAGGGCCGGGTCTGCGGGGTGGACTCCATGGCGGTCACGCTGCCGGACCGCGGGGCGACTCGCAACCCACCACCCGCCTGGTGACGGCGAGAGGGCTTGCCTCCTCGGTCAGGCGGTGGCGGCCGTCAACCCTCATCCGATCCGGCGAGCCTCCTGCGGCCAGCCGCACGCCTCGGCGATCCTGCCCGCCCACATCTTCGCCGAGTCGTCGTCGGGGACATCGACGACGGTCAAGCCGCCCAGGTACTCCTTGGTCTCGACGTACGGCCCGTCGGTGACGACGAGGGTGCCGCTCGTCGCGTCGGCGCTGAAGGCCGTGTCGACATCCTCGTCCAGCCCACCGGCGAACACGTAGACGCCGGCTTCCTTCATCTCCTCCACGACCGCCTTGGCGAGGGGCCCGCGAGCACTGAACCACTCCTCGCTGTGGTCGCCCACCCACTGCTGGTTGAAGTAGATGATGTATTGCGTCATGTCTGCTCCTTCGTCTCCGCAGCGGACTCGCTGCCCGCCACAACATAGCCACGAACAGGACCTGACCGATCCGACAGCGCCGGCCCATCATCGGTGTCCGGACTCGCCAGTCCGTCCTCGCCGAGCAGTTCCGAGGGACGTGGACGCCGACGGCCGCGGGGACTGTCCAGGTGCTGGGGCGACTGACCGCGACGGCCGGGACCCGGGGAGGGTGTGCCGAGTCCGGCCACGTGGACCTGCCCGAGTGGGAAATGGGGTGGAAGCCTCCGAGTTCGTGACCTAGCCTCGGATCGTCCTGTCGTCCACCGTGGGAGATGTCGTGCTGCGTTGAGGTCCTGCCCTTCCGGGCGCCGCGTGTCGTCACCGTGCGCCCGGGCCGCACCGACCTCGGGAGCACCTCGTGTCTTCACCCCACCTGACGACCACCCTCCAGCTCGACCACGTCGACCTCGCCTGGCCGGACGGCACGGCGCTGTTCGCCGACCTCGACCTGCAGGTCCCCACCGGCAGCAACGCGCTCGTCGGGCCGAACGGCGTCGGCAAGACCACCATCCTGCGGCTGCTCGCCGGAGAGCTGCGCCCCGCGCGGGGCGGGGTCACCGCGCCGGCCGACCTCGGCTACCTCCCGCAGGACCTCGTGCTGCGCGCCGAGCAACGAGTCGACGAGCACCTCGGCGTGGCACGCATCCGTCGGGCGCTGGCCGACCTCGAGGCGGGCGACGGCTCGGCCGAGCACCTCGAGGTGATCGGCGACGACTGGGACGCGCCCGAGCGTGCGACGGCGGAACTGACCCGGCTCGGCCTACCCGCGGACGTGCTCGACCGACGGCTCGGCGACCTCTCCGGAGGCGAGGTCGTGCAGCTCGCGCTGGCGCGGCTCCTGCTCCGCAGACCGTCCGCGTTGCTGCTGGACGAGCCCACCAACAACCTCGACCGGTCCGCGCGACGGCGCCTGTATGAGGTGCTGCGGGCCTACCGCGGCACGCTCCTGGTCGTCAGCCACGACCGCGAGCTGCTCGAGGGCGTCGACCGGATCGCCGAAGTGCGCCCGGGGAGCGGCGGTCCGGCGGTCCGCTGGTACACCGGCGGCTACACCGCATACGAGGAGGCGGTGGCGGTGGAGCAGGCGGCGGCCGAGCAGGCGGTGCGCACCGCGGAGGGAGACGTGCGCCGGCAGAAGGCGGAGCTGGCGCAGGCCCAGGTGACGCTCGCGCGGCGGAAACGCTACGGGCAGAAGATGTGGGACAACACCCGCGAACCGCGTGCCGTGATGCGGATCCGCAAGCGCACGGCGCAGGAGTCGGCGGCGAAATACCGTGCGACGCATCGGGATCGGCTCGCGACCGCCAAGGAGAGGGTCGCCGAGGCGGAGTCGCGGGTGCGCCCCGAGAGTCGGATCCGGATCGACCTGCCGGACACGGCGGTGCCGTCGGGGCGGGAGGTGGTCAGGACGAAGGAGCTGGTGCTGCGCGGCGGCATCCCCTTCTCGCTGGACCTGCGCGGGCCGGAGCGGGTCGCGCTCCGCGGGCCCAACGGGTCCGGCAAGACCACGGCCGTGCGGACCCTGCTCGGGCAGCTCGAGCCGGAGTCGGGGAATGTCGACCTGCGGGTACCGGCTCGCCTGCTGCCGCAACGGATCGACCTGCTCGACGACGAGCGCACGGTCTTCGAGAACGTGCGCATGACCGCGCCGACGGCGGACCCGAACCGGGTGCGGGCCCGGCTGGCGCGGTTCCTGTTCCGGGGTGCTGCGGCCGACCGGGTCGCGGGGGTGCTGTCCGGTGGTGAGCGGTTCCGAGCGGCGCTCGCGATGCTGCTGCTGGCCGAGCCGGCGCCCCAGCTGCTCGTGCTCGACGAGCCGACGAACAACCTCGACTTCGAGAGCGTCGAGGCGCTGGTGTCGGCGCTCGAGTCGTTCGAGGGGGCGTTGCTGGTGGTCAGCCACGACGACGCGTTCCTCGACGACGTCGGAGTGACCCGAGCGGTGGAGCTCGCCGCCCGCTGACCCGGACTACCGTGGGGGCATGCCCACGCCACCGCCGGAGCCGTCCGAACGGTCCGCACCACCGCTGCACCGGGCGCGATCGATGGCCGAGTCGTTCGGCACCGATGCGGAGGGGTACGACCGGGCTCGTCCGGGCTACCCCGACGCGCTGGTGACGCGCATCGTCGCGGGGAGTCCAGGGCGGGACGTGCTCGACGTCGGATGTGGCACCGGGATCGCCGGTCGTCAGTTCCAGGCTGCCGGCTGCCTCGTGCTCGGCATCGAACCAGACGCGAGGATGGCTGAGTTCGCACGCGAGCACGGCCTGCCGGTGGAGGTGGCCACCTTCGAGCAGTGGGATGCCGCCGGCCGGACGTTCGACTCGGTGATCGCTGCGCAGTCGTGGCACTGGGTCGATCCGCGGGTCGGTGCCGAGAAAGCGGCCCGGGTGCTGCGTCCAAGCGGGCGGCTGGCGGTCTTCGGCCACGCCTTCGAGCCACCGGCGGAGGTGGCGGAGCCGTTCGCGGCCGCGCTCCGGCGAGTCGTGCCGGACTCGCC
>CAYRLV010000102.1:0-11127 GCA_964425155.1 uncultured Ornithinicoccus sp.
GGAATCTTCGTGAGGTTTGGTGCCCTCTGAGGGCACCAAACCTCACGAAGATTCCTCACGGAGAAGCGGTCAGGTGGAGTCGCGCAGGAGGGGGATCTGCCCACCCGCCAGCACCATGTCGACCTGGCGTGGGGAGAGCCGGTGGGTCAGGTCGTATGCCGTGCCGCTGCGTTGGTTCGTCGCCTCCAGTCGGTCACCCCGCGCCACGGCGTCGCGGACCCCCTCGAAGGTCAGGGTGTCGCCCTGCTCGATGTCGTCGTGGTCGGCGGGGTCGGTGAACTCGAGCGCGAGGATCCCGAAGTTCGCCAGGTTCTGCCAGTGGATCCGCGCGAACGACTTCGCGATCACCACCCGCAACCCGAGGTACCGCGGCGCGATCACGGCGTGCTCCCGCGAGGACCCCTGCCCGTAGTTCTCGCCGCCCACGACCACGTGGCCGGAGCCGTCCTTCCACGCGGCGACCCGCCCCGCATACTCCTCGTCGACCTGACTGAAGGTGAATTCCGAGATCTTCTCGATGTTGCTCCGGTAGGGCAGCACCTTCGCGCCGGCGGGGAGGATCTCGTCGGTGGAGATGTCGTCGCCCACGACCAGGCCGACCGGCGCCTCGATCCGGTCCGGCAGGGGGTCCAGCTCGGGCAGGCCGGAGATGTTGGGCCCCTTGACCAGCTCGACCCGGACGGCTTCGTCCTGCGGCAGCGGCTCCTCGAGCATCGCGGTGTTGACGCTGGAGGAGTCGGGCAGCCGCAGCCGCGGGTAGTCGATGCCCAGCCGGTCGGGCAGCTCGCGCGGGTCGGTGATGGTGCCGGTGAGCGCGGCGGCGGCCAGCGTCTCGGGCGAGCACAGCCAGACCGAGTCCTCCTTGGTCCCGGACCGCCCGGGGAAGTTGCGCGGCATGGTGCGCAGGCTGTTGCGTCCCGTCGCCGGGGCCTGGCCCATGCCGATGCAGCCCATGCACCCGCTCTGGTGGATGCGGGCGCCGGCCTTGATCAGGTCGAAGAGCCACCCGCCCTTGGTGAGGTCCTCGAGGATCTGCCGGGAGGTCGGATTGACGTCGAAGGACAGCTCGCCCACCGCCTGCTGGTGGCGGACGATCTCGGCGACGATCGCGAAGTCGCGCAGCCCGGGGTTGGCGGACGACCCGAGCACCACCTGCGAAACCGGTTCTCCCGCCACCTCGCTCACCGGGACGACGTTGCCCGGGGACGAGGGCTTGGCGATCAGCGGCACCAGGGTGGACAGGTCGATCTCGTCCTCCACGTCGTATGACGCGCCCTCGTCCGCGACGATCTCCCGGAAGTCGTCCTCCCGCCCCTCGCCGCGCAGGAAGGAGCGCACCGCGTCGTCGGAGGGGAACACCGAGGTCGTGGCCCCGAGCTCGGCGCCCATGTTGGCGATGACGTGGCGGTCCATCGCGGACAGGCCGGCCAGGCCGGGCCCGTGGTACTCCACGATCCGGTTGACCCCGCCCTTCACGCCGTGCCGGCGGAGCATCTCGAGGATCACGTCCTTGGCGGAGACCCAGGGCGGCAGCTCACCGGTGAGCCGGATCCCCCAGATCTCGGGCATCCGCAGGTGCATCGGCTGGCCGGCGATCGCCATCGCCACCTCGAGGCCGCCGACCCCGATCGCCAGCATGCCGATGGCGCCGGCCGCGCAGGTGTGCGAGTCGGAACCGGCCATGGTCGCTCCGGGGCGGCCGAAGCGCTGCTGGTGGGTCGGGTGCGACACGCCGTTGCCCGCCTTGGAGAACCACAGGCCGAAGCGCTGCGCCGCCGACCGCAGGAACAGGTGGTCGTCGGGGTTGCGCTCGTCGGCCTGCAGCAGGTTGTGGTCGACGTACTGCACCGACACGTCGGTGCGGGCCCGGTCGAGCTCCATCGCCTCCAGCTCGAGCATCACCATGGTGCCGGTGGCGTCCTGGGTGAGGGTCTGGTCGATCCGCAGACCGATCTCCTCCCCCGGTGTCATCTCGCCCGAGACGAGGTGGTCGGCGATGAGCTTCTGCGCGACGGTGCGCGCCTGCGGTGACACGGTTGACCTCCCGGTGCGGGGACCCTTGTTCGCACCATACCCACGGTCAGCCGGACAACACCTCGCGGAGCCGGTCGCGGTAGCTGCGGGCCTCCCGCTCGTCGGCGTATGTCGTGCGCGGCCAGAAGAATCCACGCAGTCCGTCACCCTTCGTGCGCGGGACGACGTGCACGTGCAGGTGGGGGACGCTCTGACTGACCACGTTGTTGACCGCGACGAACGAGCCCTGGGCCCCGAGCCCGTCGACGACCGCGGTGGCCACCCGCTGCACGTCGTGCAGCAGCGGCGCCAGCCGGTCCTGCGGCACCTCCGGCAGCGTCACGACGTGCTCGCGCGGGACCACCAGGGTGTGCCCCTTGAACACGGGCCGGGTGTCCAGGAAGCCGAGGTGGTGCTCCGACTCGAGGACGATCTGCGCCCGGGCCTCCCCCGTGACGACGGCGCAGAAGGCACAGGGTTTCGGGGCCCCGCTCACGGCACCAGGGAGCGGGGGTCGTCGGGCACGTCGACGGCGTGCTCGCGCAGCGCCTCCAACGGGATGACGTCGAGCGAACGCTCGTGCGTCGCGGCCAGCACCACCGGAGGCGCCACGCCCTGGTGGTAGGACTCGAGCCACCGGCTCGCCACGACGCACCACCGGTCGCCGGGACGCAAGCCGGGGAAGGCCAGCTCCGGGCGGGGCGTCGTCAGGTCGTTGCCGATCTGCTGCTGGTGGGCCAGGAACTCCGTGGTGACCACGGCGCAGACGGTGTGCATCCCCAGGTCCTGCGGGCCGGAGCTGCAGCACCCGTCGCGGTAGAAGCCGGTGATCGGGTCGGTGCCGCACTCCTGCAGCTCGCCACCGAACACATTGCGCTCCTCGTGTCCCAGCATGCCCCCATGATGACGCGTGCAGCTGTGAACCGGCGGCCGCGACGCGGCTGTCGGACGCACGGTGGGGTCAGCCGGCGTCCGGCGGACGGATGCCGCGCAGCCGCTCACGACGGATCCGGCGCCGCTCCTGCTCGGCTTCCCGCTCCCGTGCCAGCCGCTCGAACCGCGCCTCGATCATCACCTTGGCGACGACCTTGACCACGAGGATCGCGAGGGCGAGCGCCGCGCAGGCCACGAGCAGGGTGATCCAGTCCTGCGTCTCCATGGGTCGGGTCGGGCCTTTCGGGAGGCGGGTCGGTGGCTGACGCGTCCACCCTACGACGGTTGCGCCGGATGAGAGCATGACCACCATGGCCTACTTCGTGCTCGAGTACCGCTACCGGGACATGGACGCCCGCGCACGCGTCCGCGACGAACACCTCGCCTACATGAATGCCCTGCACGACGAGGGCAAGGTGGTGCTGGCCGGGCCGACGGCCGACTCCGCGGGGGCGGTGGTGGTCATGCACGTCGCGGACCAGTCCGAAGCCCAGGAGGTCGTGTCCGCCGACCCCTACACCCGCGAGGGCGTGTCGGCGGACGTCAGCCTGCGCGAGTGGAACGTCGTCGTCCCCGCCCCCTGACCGCGAAGTTGCTGGCGATGCGTGCCGTCGAGTGCCCGGTTCCCCAGCAACTCCTGCGCACCCCGCGAAGTTGCTGGCGATGCGTGCCGTCGAGTGCACGGATCCCCAGCAACTTCTGCGGGGTCAGTCGGTCTGCGGGGTCAGTCGGGAGGGGCCACCAGCAGCTGGTCCGCGACCAGTCGCACGCTGACCCGGCTGCCCTGGCTGAGGTTGGCGGTGCCGTTCAGCTGACAGAGCAGCTCGTGATCGTCGGCGGTGCGCACCCGCACCTGGGTCACTGAGCCCAGGAAGCTCACCTGGGCCACCTCCGCGCCACCGGCCTCGTCCGCCTCGACGACGAGCTGCTCGGGACGCACGAGGGCCACGCCCGCACCCGAGCTGACGGAACGGTCGCTCACCCGGACGATCGTGCCGAGCACCGAGGTGCGCCCGCCCTCGACCCGGCAGGGGACGCGGTTCATCAGCCCGACGAACGCCGCCACGAACGGCGTGGCCGGCGAGGTGTAGAGCTCCTCGGGCGGGGCGAGCTGTTCGAGCCGACCCTGGTTCATCACCCCGACCCGGTCGGAGATCGACAGCGCCTCCTCCTGGTCGTGCGTGACGAACAGCGTGGTGGTGCCGACCTCGAGCTGGACCCGCCGGATCTCGTCGCGCAGCTGGGCCCGCACCTTGGCGTCCAGGGCGGAGAGCGGCTCGTCCAGCAGCAGCACCGCCGGCTGGATCGCGAGGGCTCTGGCGAGCGCCACCCGCTGCTGCTGCCCACCGGAGAGCTGGCTGGCGAAGCGGTCGGCCTGGGAGGCCAGCCCGACGAGGTCCAGCATCGTCCTGGCCCGCTCGCCCCGTGTGGCCCGGTCGACCTTGCGCAGCTTCAGCCCGAACTCGACGTTCTGCTGCGCCGTGAGGTGCGGGAAGAGGCTGTACGCCTGGAACACCATGCCCATGTCGCGGCGGTTGGCCGGCACCTGGGTGACGTCGCGGTCCCCGACGACGATGCGGCCGCTGTCGGGGTCGTCCAGCCCTGCCACGAGCCGCAGCGCCGTCGTCTTGCCGCACCCGGAGGGGCCGAGGAGGGCGACCAGCTCACCCGGGCGCAGCGTCAGGTCGAGCCCGTCGAGGGCGCGCACCCCGGAGAACTCCCGGTGCAGACCCTCGAGGCGGACCTCGACGCCTTCTCGACTCTCCTCGAGCACCGACGCGCTCATCCCACGTCCTTTCCGGTCGACGGCGTCACGGCCAACGGTTCGACGGCGGCACGCTTGCGCTTGCCCTTCCGTCCTCCGAGCAGCGAGAGCAGCAGCAGCAGGACGAACCCGAAGACCAGTGCCGCCAGCGATGCCGACACCGACACCTGGGAGTTGCTCTTGCCGTAGAAGGCGATGACGACCTGGAGGTTGTCGTAGTGCAGCAGCGACGCGAAGGTGAACTCGCCGAGCACCAGCGCCACCGAGATGAACGCGGCCGACAGCAACGCCGAGACGATGTTGGGCACGACCACCCGGGCGATCACGGTGAACCAGCCCGCGCCCAGGCTCCGGGCCGCCTCGGACAGCGTGCCCAGGTCGATCGCCGACAGCCCGGCGTCCAGGGCGCGGAACGCGTAGGGCAGGACCAGCACGACATACGCGAAGGTCAGGACCAGGGCGGACCCACCGGCGGCGTCGCCGAAGAAGTAGCCGATCCAGGCGGTCAACCACCGGTAGACGGGCGCGATGCCGACGACGATGACCAGCGCCGGGATGGTCAGCGGCAGCAGGCAGAGGAACTCGATGACCCGGGACGCCCACGTCACCCGCAGCCGGACCCAGACCATGGTCGGCACGAGCAGCACCACCATCCCGATCACCGTGAGGGCGGCCAGCTCGAGGGACGTGATGATCGCCGCGGTGAGCTCCGGGTCGTGCAGGAGCGCGCCCCAGGCCGTGCCGGTGCGGCCGCCACCGGCACCCAGGTCGCGGGTGCTGTACTCCACCATCGACAGCAGCGGCACGATGAAGAAGGCACCGAGCACGAGGAACGTGACGACCCGGAAGAGTCGCTGTCGACGGGCCCGGCGGGTGCGCGGCAGCGTCATCGCAACCACCTCGAGGTGCGCCGGACCAGCAGGGCATAACCGGTCATGACCAGCGCCACGACCACGATCATCTCCAGGGCCAGGGCATATCCGAGGTTGGCCCGGCCGAGCACGATCTCGCTGGTGAGCGCGGACCGGATGAACAGCGGCAGGATCGGGTTGCCCTGACTCACCAGGGCGGCAGCCGTCGCGTACGAGGCGAACGCGTTGGCGAACAGCAACAGCGTCGAGCCGAGGAAGGCGGGGAACAGCAACGGCCCGGCCACCTGGCGCCAGTACTGCCAGGTCGAGGCGCCGAGGTTCTCCGCGGCCTCGCGCCACTGCGTCTTCATGCCGTCCAGGGCGGGCAGGAACACGATGACCATCAGGGGGATCTGGAAGTAGGAGTAGACCAGGATGATCCCGGGCACGTCATACAGCCATCCGTCGCCGTACAGGTTGAACCCGACCGAGTCCTTCGCCAAGGAGGTGATCGCGCCGGAGTAGCCGAGCGTCGCGATGAAGGCGAAGGCCAGCATGACCCCACCGAACTGGGCGAGCACCCCGGAGGCACTGGTGACCGCGCGCCGCACGAAACCGTCGGGACGGCAGGTCACCACGGCGTACGCCAGGAGGCTGCCGAACACCGCGCCGATGAGCGCGGTGCTGGCCGAGACCACGAGGCTCTGCCGCAGGGCGTGCAGGACCGGGCCGCTGCCGAGCGCCCGGATGTTGTCCAGCGTCGGACGGCCGTCCTCCTGGAACGCGCCCACCACCACGATCACGGTGGGGATGAAGAGGAACACGGTGAGGTAGCCCAGGAACGGCACCATCCCCAGTGACGGCAGGAATCGCCTCGCGGCTTTGGTCAACTGGTGACCTTCGACCAGTTCTTGGACAGGTACTTCGCCGCCTTCTCGGTCTGCGACTCGGACGGGACGATCGGGGTGCCGGAGACCGGCGGCAGCTTCTTGTAGGCCGCCTTGTCGATCGTGCCCTGCTTGACCATGTCGTCGGCTCGCACCGGGCGGGCGCCACCGCCCAGGTAGAGGTTCTGCCCCTCGTCGGAGAAGAGGAACTCCTGCCAGAGGCGGGCCGCGGCCGGGTGCGGCGCATCGGCGTTGATCGCCTGGTAGTAGTACCCGCCCACGACGGCGTTCTTGGGCACCATCACCTTCCAGCTCGGCAGCTTGGCAGTCTCCGCCGCGTTCGTGTAGTCCCAGTCGATGACCACGGGGGTCTGGCCGGACTCGATCGTGGTGGGGGTGGGGTCGAGCGGCAGGAAGTTGCCGGCCTTCTTGAGCTTGACGAACCAGTCGACGCCGGGGGCGACGTCGTCGGCGCTCCCGCCGTTGGCCACGGCCGCCATCACCACGCCGCTGAACGCGGCGCCCGCCTGGGTCGGGTCACCGTTGAGGGCGACGCTCCCCTTGTAGGCGGGCTTGAGCAGGTCGGCCAGGCTGGTGACCTCGGGCACCTTGTCGGAGTTGTAGCCGATCGACATGATGCCGCCGTAGTCGTTGACCCAGGTGCCCTTCGGGTCCTTGAACTGCTTCGGGATCGAGTCGAACGTCGCCACCTGGTAGGGCGCGAACATGTCGGTGTTGGCGAGCGCGACGGACTGGCCGAGGTCGAAGACGTCGGGGGCCCGGTCGGTGCCCTTGAGCTGCTTGGCGGCGTTGATCTCGTCCTGGCTGGCGCCGTCCGGCTGCGCGGAGTTGATCTTGATGCCGTACTTCTTCTCGAAGGCCTTGATGATCTTGCCGTAGTTGGCCCAGTCCGGGGGGAGGGCGATGACGTTGAGGGTGCCTTCGGCTTTCGCGGCCTTGACCAGCCCGTCCATGCCGCCGAAGTCCTGCGCCGAGGTGGCGGTCGCGGCGTCGGTGCCGCCACTGGTGGTCCCTCCGCTGCTGTTCTTCTCGGGCGGCGAGCAGGCTGCAGCGGCAACCGCGGCCAGCGCCAGGGTGGCGGACAGGGTGACTGCTCGGGCGCACAACGTCTTCTTCATTTTTGACCTCCGGACGGCCGTCTCGTGACGGTCCACGCCACACTGTAGGACGGTCGGAGCCGGACGGCTGCACCACCACGCGGATTGACATGCCATGGTGATCTTTGGCGGATCGGTGCGCCGTGCGTGGGAAGGCACGGGCCGGCCGGGCAGCGAGTCCGCCGACGACCGAACAGGAGTGCCCCATGTCGGATCTGTTCTTGGGTGGCGTATGGCGTGCCGCCGCCGACGGTGCGACCCGCACCATCGTCTGCCCTGCCGACGGGAGCGAGGTCGGCACCGTGGACGAGGCGACGGCGGAGGACGCCCGGGCCGCGGTGTCGGCGGCCCGGCAGGCCTTCGACGCCGGCTCGTGGCGCGCCACCCCCAGCCCTGAGCGGGCCGCCCTGCTGCAGCGGCTCGCCGACCGGCTGAGCGCCGAGAAGGAGGACGTGGCGCGGCTCGAGGCCCTGGACACCGGCAAGCGGCTGGTCGAGGCCCGCATCGACATGGACGACATCATCGGCGTCTTCCGGCACTTCGCCACCCTGGCCCAGGCCGACGCCGGGCGCGTGGTGGACACCGGGATGACGACGGTCTCGAGCCGGGTCGTGCACGAACCGGTCGGCGTCTGCGCGCTCATCACGCCCTGGAACTACCCGCTGCTGCAGACCTCCTGGAAGGTCGCCCCGGCGCTCGCGGCCGGCAACACCTTCGTGCTCAAGCCGAGTGAGCTCACCCCGCACACGGCGATCTGGCTGGTGCGGACGCTGGCCGACCTCGGACTGCCGGACGGCGTGGCCAATCTCGTCCTCGGGCCCGGTGACCCCGTGGGCGCGGCGATGACCGAGCACCCCGATGTCGACCTGGTCTCGTTCACCGGTGGGCTGGCGACCGGTCGCCGGATCATGGCCGCCGCGGCCGGGACGGTGACGCGGGTGGCGCTCGAGCTGGGCGGCAAGAACCCCAACGTCGTCTTCGCCGACGCCGATCTGCCGGCCGCCATCGACAACGCCCTCACCGCGGTCTTCCTCGACTCGGGCCAGGTCTGCTCCGCCGGAGCGCGCCTCATCGTCGAGGACTCCGTGCACGACGAGGTCGTGAGTGAGCTCGTCCGCCGTGCCCGCGACATCCGGCTCGGCGGCCCGTTCGACGAGGACGCCGAGGCCGGGCCGCTGATCAGCGCCGAGCACCGCGCCAAGGTGCAGGCCTACGTCGACACTGCCGTGGCAGAGGGAGCGGAGCTGCTCGTGGGTGGCGGCCCTCCCTCCGATCCCGCTCTCGCACGGGGCCACTACTTCCTGCCGACCGTGCTGGACGGTTGCCACGCCGGCATGCGCTGCGTGCAGGACGAGTCGTTCGGCCCCGTGCTCACCGTCGAGACCTTCTCCGGCGGCACCCGGGAGGAGGCCGAGGACGCGGCGGTGGCGCTCGCCAACGACACGATCTACGGTCTGGCCGGTGCCGTCTGGACCCAGAACGCCGGTCGTGCCGAGCGGGTCGCCGGCCGGCTCCGGCACGGCACGATCTGGATCAACGACTACCACCCCTACGTGCCCCAGGCCGAGTGGGGCGGGTTCAAGCAGTCCGGGGTGGGGCGCGAGCTCGGTCTGGCCGGGCTGGAGGAGTATCGCGAGACCAAGCACATCTGGCACAACACCCGACCCGCACCCGCCGGATGGTTCGCGGACCGGGCAGCGAAGGAGAGGGACGCATGAGCGGCGACAGGGTCTGGGACTTCGTCATCGTCGGGGGCGGTTCGGCCGGCTCCGCGCTGGCCAACCGGCTGAGCGCCGACCCGGCGACGTCGGTGCTGGTGCTCGAGGCGGGACGCAGTGACTTCCGGTTCGACCCGTTCATCCACATGCCGGCCGCGTTGTCCTACCCGATCGGCAACCCCCTCTACGACTGGCGCTACGAGTCCGAGCCGGAGCCGTTCATGGGCGGCCGGCGGGTCTACCACGCCCGGGGCAAGGTCCTCGGCGGCTCCAGCAGCATCAACGGGATGATCTTCCAACGCGGCAACCCGCTCGACTTCGAGCGCTGGTCGCGCGACCCCGGTATGCAGCAGTGGGACTACGCGCACTGCCTGCCCTACTTCAAGCGGATGGAGACCTGCCTGGCCGGGGCCGACGACTGGCGTGGCGGGTCGGGCCCCCTGGTGCTGGAGCGCGGGCCCGCCGAGTCTCCCCTGTTCGGAGCCTTTTTCGAGGCCGTCCAGGAAGCCGGCTTCCCCCTCACCGACGACGTCAACGGCTACCGGCAGGAGGGTTTCGCCAAGTTCGACCGCAACGTCCACCGCGGACGACGGCTCAGCGCCGCGCGCGCCTACCTGCACCCGGTGCAGGGCCGCGCCAACCTGCACATCGAGACGCTGGCCCAGGTGACCGGCCTGCGCACCGAGGGCAACCGGGTGACCGGGGTCGACTACGTGCGCGGCCGGAAGTGGCACCGCACGGCGCGGGCCACCGAGGTCATCCTCTGTGGCGGTGCGTTCAACTCCCCGCAGCTGCTGCAGCTGGCCGGCATCGGCAGCGCCGACGAGCTCCGAGCGCTCGGAATCCCTACGGTCTGCGACCTTCCCGGCGTCGGGGAGAACCTCCAGGACCACCTCGAGGTCTACATCCAGCACGCCTGCAAGCAGCCGGTCTCGATCGCGCCTTGGCTCAAGCACCGGCACAAGCCGCGCATCGGCGCGGAGTGGCTGCTGCGCCGTGGAGTCGGCGCCAGCAACCACTTCGAGGCGGGCGGGTTCATCCGCAGCAACGACGAGGTCGCCTACCCCAACGAGATGTTCCACTTCCTGCCGATCGCCATCCGCTACGACGGCACCAGACCGGCCGCCGAGCACGGCTACCAGGTGCACATCGGACCGATGTACTCCGACTGCCGCGGCACCGTGAAGATCACGGGCACCGACCCGTTCGCCCACCCCGCCGTCCGGTTCAACTACCTGTCCACGGAGGCCGACCGGCGCGAGTGGATCGAGATGGTCCGTGCCGCGCGCAACATCCTGGAGCAACCCGCGTTCGCGCCGTTCAGCGCGGGCGAGATCTCCCCCGGCCCCGCCGTGAGCACCGACCAGGAGATCCTCGACTGGGTCGCCCGCGACGCCGAGACGGCGCTGCACCCTTCCTGCACCGCCAAGATGGGCACCGACGAGCGCAGCGTGGTGGACCCGTCCTCGATGCGCGTCCACGGGGTCGAGGGCCTGCGCGTCGTCGACGCATCCGTCTTCCCCTACGTCACCAACGGCAATATCTACGCCCCGGTCATGATGGTGGCCGAGAAGGCCGCCGACCTGATCCTCGGCAACACCCCGTTGCCGGCAGCGCAGGTCCCGTTCTATCGCCACGGGCAGGGCATGCCGCTCTATCCCGAGGGCGACCCGCGCAACCAGGCGTGGAACGCACGCACCGACCCACCCAGCGCCGCCGGCGCCACCGCGGCGCCCCGCGCTGCCCGCGTGGCGAGGGGGGAGCGCTAGTTCGGCGGGGTGTAGCGCCCGTCGATCGCGGTCCAGCCACCGTCCACGAACAGCTGGCTCCCGGTGACGAAAC
>CAYRLV010000103.1:0-11095 GCA_964425155.1 uncultured Ornithinicoccus sp.
CCCGAGCCGACGGACCCGGCATACACACCGGAGCAGCAGGCACACCCGCAACACCTCGTCGACATCCACGACGCCCTGCGCGGCGAGCTCACGCAGGTCCGTGATGTCGTCGACCAGGTGCGGCGCGGCCACCTGTCGGTCGGGGCAGCTCGCTCGGTCGTGAACACGATGACCATGCGGCAGAACAACTGGACCCTCGGGGCCTACTGCCAGTCCTACTGTCGCGTGGTCACCGGCCACCACACCCTCGAGGACCGCAGCATCTTCCCCCACCTGCGCGCCTCCGACCCCGCGCTCGGCGACGTGCTCGACCGGCTCGAGGACGAGCACCACGTGATCGCCGGCGTGCTCGAACAGGTCGACCGGGCCCTGGTCGCGCTCGCCGAGGACGACGGCTACGGCACGGCGGGCACCCAGCGACTCGACCAGCTGCAGGAGGCCGTCGACCTGCTCACCGACACGATGCTGTCGCACCTGGCCTACGAGGAACGCGCGTTGCTGCACCCCCTCGCCCGCCACGGCCTCAACTGAGCCGCCGCATGTCACTCTCCGACCGGCTGCCCGAGGAACCGGACCCCGACGCGCTGTACGACGCGTTCACCGGATGGGCGGAGTCCACCGGCATCGAGCTCTACCCGGCCCAGCAGGAGGCGATGATCGAGCTGGTCTCCGGCTCCAACGTGATCCTGTCCACCCCCACCGGCTCCGGCAAGAGCCTCGTGGCCACCGGGGCACACTTTGCCGCGCTCGCCGACGACCGGGTCTCCTTCTACACCGCGCCGATCAAGGCGCTGGTGTCGGAGAAGTTCTTCGCCCTCTGCGAGATCTTCGGCCCGGAGGACGTCGGCATGCTCACCGGTGATGCCTCGGTCAACGCGGACGCGCCCATCATCTGCTGCACCGCCGAGGTGCTGGCCAACATCGCGCTGCGCGAAGGCAGCTCGGCGGACGTCGGCATGGTCGTCATGGACGAGTTCCACTTCTACGCGGAGCCGGACCGAGGCTGGGCCTGGCAGGTGCCGCTGCTGGAGCTGCCCCAGGCCCAGTTCCTGCTGATGTCGGCGACGCTCGGCGACGTCGCGCGCTTCCAGGAGGATCTGACCCGGCGCACCGGCCGGGCCACCGCGGTCGTGACCTCGGCCGAGCGCCCCGTCCCCCTCAGCTTCGACTATGTGGTGACCCCGCTGCACGAGACGCTGGAGGAGCTCCTGTCGACCCGGCAGGCCCCGATCTACGTGGTGCACTTCACCCAGGCGGCGGCGCTCGAGCGCGCGCAGGCGCTGATGAGCATCAACGTGTGCACCCGCGAGGAGAAGCGCGCGATCGCCGAGCTGATCGGCGGCTTCCAGTTCCGACCCGGGTTCGGCAAGACGCTGTCCCGCCTGGTGCGGCACGGCATCGGTGTGCATCACGCCGGCATGCTGCCGAAGTACCGCCGCCTCGTCGAGCAGCTCGCGCAGGCGGGGCTGCTCAAGGTGATCTGCGGCACCGACACCCTCGGGGTCGGCATCAACGTGCCGATCCGCACCGTGGTGTTCACCGGCCTCACCAAGTTCGACGGCAGCCGGCAGCGGGTGCTCAAGGCCCGCGAGTTCCACCAGATCGCGGGGCGAGCGGGGCGGGCGGGCTACGACACGTCCGGCACGGTCGTCGTGCAGGCACCCGAGCACGTCATCGAGAACACCAAGGCCCTGGCCAAGGCAGGCGACGACCCCAAGAAGCGGCGCAAGGTGCAGCGCAAGAAGCCGCCTGAGGGATTCGTCAACTGGAGCGAGGACACCTTCAATCGGCTGGTGGCCGCGCAGCCGGAGACGCTCGTGTCCCGGATGCGTGTGAGTCACGCGATGCTGCTCAATGTTTTGGCGCGAGAGGGGGACCCGTTCGCCGCGATGCGCAAGCTGTTGCGGGACAACCACGAGGACCTGCGCTCGCAGACCCGGCTCGCGCGACGCGCCATCAACCTCTACCGGTCCCTGCTGACCGCCGGTGTCGTCGAGCGGCTGCCCGCACCGGACGCGTCAGGCAGGACGGTGCGGCTCACCGTCGACCTGCCGGCACACTTCGCGCTCAACCAGCCGCTGTCCACCTTCGCGCTCGCGGCGTTCGACGTCCTCGACCCCGAGGCGGACACCTTCGCCCTCGACGTCGTCTCGGTCCTCGAGGCCACCCTCGACGACCCGCGCCCGGTCCTGTCGCAGCAGCAGTTCAAGGCGCGTGGCGAGGCCGTGGCCGAGATGAAGGCCGAGGGCATCGAGTACGACGAGCGGATGGAACTGCTCGAGGACGTCACCTGGCCGCAACCGTTGCAGGAGCTGCTCGAGGGCACCTTCGAGATCTACCGGCAGAGCCACCCGTGGATCCCGGCGGAGGCGCTGTCCCCGAAGTCGGTCGTGCGGGACATGTATGAACGCGCCATGACCTTCGGGGAGTTCGTCGCCTACTACGGGCTCGCCCGGTCCGAGGGGTTGGTGCTGCGCTACCTGAGCGACGCCTACAAGGCGCTGCGCCACACCGTCCCCGACAGCCTCCGCAACGACGAGCTCAGTGACCTGATCGAGTGGCTCGGTGAGGTCGTCCGGCAGACCGACTCCAGCCTGCTGGACGAGTGGGAGCAGCTGACCGACCCCGACCGGGCCGAGGTGGCGCCGTCCGCCCCCGCCGTGCCTGCCCCGCCGAAGCCGGTCACCGCCAACCCGCGCGCCTTCCGGGTGCTCGTGCGCAATGCCATGTTCCGCCGCGTCGAGCTTGCCGCGTTGCGTCGCTGGGCCGGTCTCGGTGCGCTGGACGCCGACTCGGGCATGGACGAGGACGCCTGGCGCCAGGCCCTCGACGACTACTTCGACGAGCACGAGGACATCGGGACGGGACCGGACGCCAGAGGCCCGCAGTGGTTGCAGATCACTGAGGAGCCGGGGAAGTGGGTGGTCCGCCAAGTCATCGACGATCCGGCGGGGGACCACGACTGGGCGGTCAGCGCCGAGGTCGACCTGGCCGCCAGCGACGAGGCGGGGGAGGCCGTGGTCCAGGTCACCGGGTTCGGTCGGTTCGACGGCTGAGCACGTTGCATCTAAGATAGATGCAACATGTCGACAACCACCCGAACCCCCTCCGCCGCGGAACGTGTCTATGAGCACGTCAAGGCCGGCATCCTCGACGGCACGCTGGCACCCGGTGCCCTGCTGACCGAGGGCGATCTCGCCGAGGAGACCGGCGTGTCCCGTACGCCCGTCCGGGAGGCGCTGCTGCGCCTCGAGGTCGAGGGCCTGATGGCGCTCTATCCCAAGAAGGGTGCGCTCGTCGTGCCCGTCACGGCCGACGAGGCGCGCGACGTGGTGGAGGCGCGGAGCCTGATCGAGCTGTGGGCCGCCGACCGGGTGTGGTCGCGCCGGCACGAGCTGGCCGACACGCTGGAGCCGCACCTGCAGGAGATGAAGGCGGCACGCGCGGCCCAGGAGATCACCGCCTTCAGCATCGCCGACCGCGCCTTCCACGAGGAGATCGTCAGCACGGCGGGCAACGCGATCCTGGCCAAGCAGTACCGCAGCCTGCGCGAGCGGCAGTTGTGCATCACCACCGCGGTGATGCGGGTGTCCGGCCCCCGGATGAAGCAGGCCATCCACGAGCACACCGCCCTGGTCGAGGCGCTCCGCAGCGGCACCAAGGCGACCTTCCTGTCCCTGTCCCGCGAGCACCTCGAGGTGGCACGCCGGCAGGCCGGGATGTCCCTGTGACCCCGGCCACCCGGGTCGGCATGGACCGGCGGCCGGTCGACCCTGCGCTGCGTCATCCGCTCGGTGGGCGCCGGGCCTGGCTGGTCTACGCCGGCGCCCTCGCCGTCTACGTGCTGGCCATCTTCCACCGCAGCTCACTGGGGGTGGCCGGGCTCATCGCGGCCGAGCGGTTCCACATCTCGTCGGCCCAGCTGGCCACCTTCACCATGGTCCAGCTCGCCGTCTACGCCGGGATGCAGATCCCGGTGGGCGCGCTGCTCGACCGGTTCGGCTCCAAGCGGATGCTGCTGGTCGGTCTCAGCCTGATGACCCTCGCGCAGCTGGGTTTCGCGTTCGCCAGCTCCTTCGCGGCCGGGTTGACCGCGCGCGTCTTCGTCGGGATGGGCGACGCCATGGTGTTCATCAGCCTGATGCGCATCGTCGCGCTCTGGTTCCCGCCCGCCCGGTCGCCGATGGTCACCCAGCTGACCGGGCTGATGGGCCAGCTGGGCGCACTGGTGGCCGCCGCCCCGCTGAGCGTCGCCCTGCACGGGCTCGGCTGGACCACCACGTTCCTGCTCGCCTCCTCCGTCGGCGTGGTCCTCATGGTCGTGCTGCTGGCGGTCGTCAAGGACTCCCCCTACCAGGACACCCGACGCGAGCAGATCAAGCTGCGCGCGGTCGCCGACGCGCTGCGGCAGTCGTGGCGCTCGCCCGGCACCCGTCTGGGCATGTGGTCGCACTTCTCCTCGCAGTTCGGGGCCAACATCTTCGTGTTGCTCTGGGGATTCCCGTTCCTGGTGTCCGGTCAGGGGCTCAGTCCCCGCACCGCGAGCACGCTGCTCATGCTGATGGTGCTGACGACGGTCGTCAGCAGTCCGATCATCGGCACCGCGGTGGGTCGCTGGCCGTTCTCCCGCTCCACCCTCATCCTCGGCATCGTCGGGGCGATCATGACCGTGTGGGCCGTCGTCCTGCTCTGGCCCGGACGCGCGCCCCTCGGGCTGCTCGTGCTGCTCGTCGTGGTGACCGCGCTGGGCGGCCCCGGCTCGATGATCGGCTTCGACGTGGCCCGGACCTTCAACCCGACCACCCGCATCGGCAGCGCCACCGGCATCGTCAACGTCGGCGGCTTCGTCGCCTCCCTGGGCACGGTCCTGCTGATCGGCCTGGTCCTCGACCGGGTCTCGCCCGGTGGCCCGAGCACCTACACCGTCGACTCGTTCCGGGCCGCGATGTCCGTGCAGTACCTCGTGTGGGGCCTCGGCGTGCTGCAGATCCTGCGCTACCGCCGCAAGGCCCGGCACAACCTGTGGCTGCACGAGCCGGCCACCTACGCGCGGCTGCGCGCGCGGACGACAGCCGGCCCGGCGTCTGCGAGCATGTGACCACCGCCGGTGCCCGAGCGGCGCCGGTGACCACCCGCCATACGCTGCACCGTCGACGAAGGGGGCTGTCGTGCCGACCCGAACCCCTCCCGAGGTGACCGGGACCTATCGGCTCCAGCTGCACGCCGGCTTCGGCTTCGCGCGGGCGCGCGAGCAGGTGCCCTACCTCGCCCGCCTCGGCATCTCGCACCTCTACCTCTCGCCGATCCTCACCGCCACCCCCGGATCCCTGCACGGGTATGACGTGACCGACCACTCGCGCGTCTCTCCCGAGCTCGGCGGCGAACCAGAGCTGCGGCACCTCGCCGAGACCGCGCACGAGCACGGCCTCGGCCTCGTCGTGGACGTCGTGCCCAACCACATGGCGATTCCGGCGCCGGAGTGGCAGAACGCCGTGCTGTGGCAGGTGCTGCGGGAGGGCCGCGACTCGCCGGCCGCGGCCTGGTTCGACATCGACTGGGCGGTCTGCGACGGCCGTCTCGGTCTGCCCCTCCTGGGTGACACGCTCGAGAACTGCCTGGCCGCAGGGGAACTCACCCTGGACGGGCATGACGGTGAGCCCGTCGTCCGCTACCACGGCCACGCCTTCCCGGTGGCGCCCGGCACCGAGACCGACGACCTGACTGCGTTGCTCGCCCGCCAGCACTACCAGCTCGCGAGCTGGCGGGAGGCCGACCGGACGCTGGGCTACCGACGCTTCTTCGAGGTCGACCAGCTCATCGCCGTCCGGGTGGAGGAGCCGCACGTCTTCGACGCCACGCACGAGGTGCTGCTGCGGCTGCACCACGCCGGCGTGGTGGACGGCTTCCGGATCGACCACCCGGACGGGCTGGCCGACCCGGAGGGCTACCTCGACCGGCTCGCGACCGCGTGCCGCCCCGGCACCCCGATCTGGGTCGAGAAGATCCTGGCGCCGGACGAGCAATTGCCGGAGGCCTGGCGGACGGCGGGCACCACGGGCTACGACGCACTCCGTGTCGTGTCGTCGTCGTTGGTGGAGCCGAGCACCGTGGCGGCCGTGGACCGCGCCTGGGTCGACGTGGGTGGCGATCCGGACTTCGAGCGCGTGGCCGACGACGGCAAACGGCACGCCGTCACCGAGCTGCTGCAGCCCGAGCTGGGCCGGCTGCACCGCGTTGCCCGGGCGGCCCTCGCCGGCAGCGCAGGCACCGCGGGAACCGACAGCGCCGACGATGAGCTGCTGCGCGCCGCGCTGACCGAGCTGCTCGCCGCGACCACGGTCTACCGGGCCTACGTGCGGCCCGGCCACCCGGTGACCGTCCCCGCACGTGCCCACCTCGAGGACGCGATGGCCCGGGCCCGCGCCGCTCGCCCCGACCTCGCCGGCACGCTCGACCGGCTCGGGGGCCTGCTCCTCGACCCCGATCCGGGTGACGCTGCCGCGTGCGACCTGGCGGTGCGGTTCCAGCAGACCTGCGGCCCGGTGATGGCCAAGGGCCTCGAGGACGGCGCGTTCTACCGGTGGCACCGGCTCACCGCGCTGTGCGAGGTGGGCGGCGAGCCCACGGACGGTCGGCATCCCGGCGCCGAGGCCCTGCACGCCTGGGCCGTCCACCAGCAACAGCACTGGCCCGGGGCGCTCACCGCCCGGTCGACCCACGACACCAAGCGCAGCGAGGACGTGCGGGCGCGCATCCTCGCGGCGGCGTCCGACGCTCGGGTGTGGGAGCGATGCTCCGCCGCGTTCGCCGAGGCGGCACGCGAGGAAGAGGTGGACGGGCCGACGGCCCACCTGGTCTGGCAGACCCTGGTCGGGGTGGGGCCGATCGATGCGCAGCGGCTGCGGGACTACCTGGTCAAGGCGGTCCGCGAGGCCAAGGAGCACACGGCCTGGGTCGACGGTGACTCGGGTTACGAGCAGCGGGTCCTCGCGCTGGCGGAGCGGGCCCAGCGTCAGGGGCCCCTGCGCGCGGTCGTCGAGTCCGCCGCGCACGACACCGCCGCGGCGGCGCGGGCGCGGATCCTCGCCACCACCCTCCTGGCCCTCTGCCTGCCCGGGGTCCCCGACACCTACCAGGGGTGTGAGGTGGTCGACCTGTCGCTCGTGGACCCGGACAACCGTCGGCCGGTGGACTACGACGCGCGCGCCCGACTGCTCGGTGCGCTGGACGAGGGTGCGCCGGCCGAGGGGCTGGACGCCGAGAAGCTGCTCGTCACCTCACGGGCCCTGCGCCTGCGCCGGGCGCACCCGGAGTGGTTCGGACCCGCGAGCACCCATACCCCGTTGCGCGCGGGTGGAGGGGACGCCTTCGGCTTCCTCCGTGGCCCGCAGGTGGCCTGCGTCGTGTCCCCGGGCGGGGACGTCGGCGCCGGCACCGTCGACCTCCCTGCGGGTGAGTGGCGCGACGAGCTCACCGGGCGCACCACGGCCGGCGGCACCACGCCGCTGGCTGACCTGCTCGTCGACCTCCCGGTCGCACTGCTCGTCTCCGGAGATGCCACGTGAGCCGGTCGCAGCAGCGCGAGTTCGCGGTCTGGGCACCCGGGCACGACCGCGTCGAGCTGGTCCTCGACGACCGCCGAGTGCCGATGACCCCCGGCGAGCGGGGGTGGTGGAGCGCGCGGGCAGCGGCGGGTGACGGCACGTCATACGCCTTCAGCGTCGACGGTGGCGACCCGAGGCCCGACCCGCGAGGCCGCCGGCTCCCCGACGGGCCGCGGGGACGGTCGGCGGTGTTCGACGGCGAATTCGACTGGAACGACAGCGATTGGCGTGGAGTCGACCTCAGCCGGGCAGTGGTCTACGAGCTGCACGTCGGCACCTTCACGACCGAGGGGACCCTCGACGCCGCGGTCGACCGGCTGGACCACCTCGTCCGGCTCGGCGTCACCCTCGTCGAGCTGCTGCCGGTCGCGTCCTTTCCGGGCCGCCACGGCTGGGGCTACGACGGCGTCGGACTGTATGCCGTGCACGAGCCCTACGGCGGGCCGGCGGCGCTGCAGCGGTTCGTCGACGCCTGCCACGCCCGCGGGCTCGGAGTGTGCCTCGACGTCGTCTACAACCACCTCGGCCCGAGCGGCAACCACCTGGCCGAGTTCGGGCCCTACTTCACCGACCGCTACGCGACCCCGTGGGGCCAGGCAGTGAACCTCGACGGGGAGGGGAGCGACGGGGTGCGGGCGTTCGTGCTGGACAACGCGCGCCAGTGGTTCGTGGACTTCCACGTGGACGCGCTGCGGCTGGACGCCGTGCACGCCCTGCACGACTCGCGCGCCACGACGCTGCTCGAGACGCTGGCCGAGCAGACCGACACGCTGGCGGCGACGCTGGGTCGCAGCCTCTGGCTGATCGCCGAGTCCGACCGCAACGACCCGGCGACCGTGTGGCCGCGGCCCGCGCCGGCGGGGCGCCCGGGTGGGCTCGGGCTGCACGGCCAGTGGGCCGACGACGTGCACCACGCCCTGCACGTGCAGGTGACGGGGGAGACCTCCGGCTACTACGGCGACTTCGCCGCGCCGGGAGCGCTGGCCAAGGTGCTGTCGACGCCGTTCTTCCACGACGGCACCTGGTCGTCGTTCCGGGGCCGGCACCACGGGGCGCCCGTCGATCGCGCGTCGGTGCCCGGCTGGCGCTACGTCGCGTCCCTGCAGACCCACGACCAGATCGGCAACCGCGCCGCGGGGGAGCGGCTCACGGCGCTCGCCTCCTCGGGACGGGTCGCCTGCGGGGCGGCGCTGCTGCTCACCGGGCCCTACACGCCGATGCTGTTCATGGGCGAGGAGTGGGGCGCGTCGACGCCGTGGCAGTTCTTCACCGACCACGACGAACCCGACCTGGTGGAGGCGATCCGGCAGGGGCGGCGGGCGGAGTTCGCCGCGCACGGCTGGGGTGACCGGGTGCCGGACCCGCAGGACCCGGCGACGGTCGCCCGGTCGCGGCTGGACTGGTCCGAGCTCGACGACGACGAGCACGCCCGCCTGCTGGCCTGGTATGCGGGGCTGCTGGCCCTGCGACGCGAGCGCCCCGACCTGCGCGACCCCCGCCTCGACCAGGTGGAGGTGTCCCACGACGAGGACGCGGGGACCGTGCTGGTGCGACGGGGCCGGCACCTGGTGCTGGTCAACCTCTCCACGACGGAGCGGGCGTTCGCGCTGGGTGCCGAGACGGTGCCGGCCGGACGTCGCTCACTGGAGGTGCTGCTCGCGTGGCGGGACGGCGTCGTGGTGGATGCCGGCGGCACCGCGGTCGTCGCGCCGGAGTCGGCCGGCGTCCTCGGCCCGCACCAGCCCGATTGAGCACCGGTGAGGGGGCGACCGGGTGACCCGGCCCGCCCGCGGTGAGCACCCGGCATACCCGCCCGTGCTCACTGGGGGCCGGTCGGGAGGGTGCCGGGAGCGGACCTGGGTGAGCAAACCAGTCGGCAGTGAGCACGGCACCACGCGAAGCACGGTTTCGGCCGCGCGGGCCCCCGCGTGGGACAATTTCCCGGATGGCTGACCACGGAGAGCGCCCCGTCCCACGGCGACCGGTGATGTTCGACCCGGACGCCATGGACGCACAGGCCGGTGCCCTCGACCCGGCGACCACCAGCGAGGTCGCGCACGAGACGGCTGCGGTGCTGGTCGGCACCGGCCGCGCCGCCCACGACCCGGAGCTGACCAGCCGGCTGGTCGGTCTCGTCGAGGAGCTCGGCCTCTCGACCGTGGCCGAGCTGTGGGCCGAACGCCCGGCGCGGAGCCTCCCGGGCGCGTTGTGGCGGCTCTACTGCCTGCAGGAGTGGGTACGCCGCGACCCGGTCGCCGCGGCGGCCGACTACAGCGCCGGCACCACGTTCGCGGACGTGCCACGCGTCGTCGCGGGCCTGGCCGAACCGCCGGGCCCCGAGGAGCTCAAGGCCCTCACCGACGCCATCCTCGAGGGGGTCTTCGAGGGCGACCTGGCGATCGCCCTCGAGCGTGCCGCAGCCTTCTGCCGGGTGGTCTCGGCCGGACGTGCTCATCGCGCGGACGACTCCGACGTGCACGACCCGCGCGGGTCCCGCGACCGGACCCGCCGGGCCGCGGCCATCCTCACCACCGCCGAGGACCTGGAGATCTGCGCCCGGTTGTGGCGGGCGGGCAACCTCGATTGACCCGGGGTTGCCCGAGTTGCCGGACGTTGCCGGACGTCGCTGGAACACGAGAGCCCGCCGGGGAGTTACAGTGCTCGTGCGCCGGGCCGCGGCAGCCCCGGGTCCCAACACATGCCGCTTCGAGCGGCCACGCACCGAGAGGTGCTCCCGGCCCGGCGCAACCACTCGTCGAGACCGCGTCTGCGTGCTCGGATCGGCCGTGAGATGTGCCTCCCACAACGGGTCGCGCGTTTCTGCCCACAGCGCCCCGGTCGGCACGTACATTGACCTGCATGGGCGTGGACAGGAGCACACCGCCGGAGGACACCGGCGAGTCCCGCGACGACCTCGTCGATGTGCCGCTGCAGCAGGAGATCGAGCTGGTGGGGGCCTTGGTGGCGGCGGTCAGCGCGCACACCGGTGCGCTGTCCGACGACGAGATCGACCGGCTGCTCGGCGTCCACCCGGGGGATTCCGACGCGGAGGCGGGCGAGCACCAGCGGGAGTCGGCCGATCAGGGTGACGCACGTCATACCGGCGTGGAAGGCGAGTCCGCCGATCCCGGGTGAGACACGCCATACCAGCCGCCCAGTTGCCGCGTGCGGCCGTCGGCCACCCCCGAAGGCGAGGGGCTCGAGTTGTGAGCTCGGCGCCGGATGCCTCTAGCATCATGCTGGCACTCTTCCCGATGACCGGAGTCTCCCCGTGGGTTTCAAACTGACACCGCAGGACACGAGCTTCTACGACTTCTTCGCCACGTCGGCGTCCCACCTGGTGGACGGCGCGCACGAGCTGACCGCGATGCTCGGTGTCCCGGTGGAGGACCGCAAGGCGTCCGCGCAGCGGATGAAGGACCATGAGCACGCGGCCGACGAGTCGACGCACGCGATCATGCGCAAGGTCAACAGCTCGTTCATCACGCCGT
>CAYRLV010000104.1:0-8829 GCA_964425155.1 uncultured Ornithinicoccus sp.
CAGCTCGACGGTGCGGCTGACGGTGCAGAGCCGCTCGTGTGATTTGCGCACCGCATCCGGCAACAGGTCGCGGGCGGCGTCACCGCCCTCCCCGTCCGGGAAGCGCACCCGGAAGACCATCTCCACGGGCCCGAGGTGGTTACCCTGGCCGTCGCGCAGCTTCTCCGCACCGACCTCGACCTCGAACGCGTCGGGCTCGGACCGTCGGGTCGTGAGGATGTCGACGTCGATCGCCGAGCAGCCCCCGATCGCGGCCAGCAGCAGCTCGACGGGAGTGAAGTCGTCGTCGGCACCGCTACCGAAGGCGAGCTCGCCCCCGCGAGCGTTCGTCGCCACATACCGACCGGCGGACGTGCGGCGCAGGGACACGGAACGGTGCGCATCGGAAGCCATGGGCCTTAGCCTGCCAGAGTGACGACGCCGACTGGACCGCCCCCGCCACCGCCCGGCCGGCTGGTGCTGCTGCGCCATGGCGAGACCGAGTGGTCGCGCGCCGGCAAGCACACCGGCCGGACCGACCTGCCGCTGACGCCGGCCGGAGAGGAGGCCGCCCGGTCGGTCGCGCCGCAGCTCGTCGACTGCGACTTCGCGCTGGTGCTCACCTCGCCGCTGCAGCGGGCCCGGCGGACGGCCGAGCTCGCCGGTCTGACCGGTGCCGAGGTGGACGAGGACCTGCTCGAGTGGGACTACGGCGGTTACGAGGGCCGCACGACCGCGGAGATCCGCGCCGAGCTGGGCTACGACTGGAACGTCTTCCACCACGGCGTCGTGCCGGGCGACACCCCGGGTGAGACGGTGGAGGACGTGGCCGCCCGGGCGCGGCGGGTCATCGACCGGGCGTTGCCGGCGCTGGCCGACGGCGACGTGGCACTGGCGGGTCACGGGCACTGCCTGCGCATCCTCGCCTCGGTATGGCTCCGGCAGGAGCCGCGGTTCGGCGCCCAGTTGGATCTGTATGCGGGGTCACTCAGCGTGCTGGGCCACAAGCACGAGGACCCGGCCATCCTGAGCTGGAACCGCGCCGCCCGCCTCTGAGCCCGCTCCCAGTCCCTCCCTCGTGGGCCATGGTTGTGGGAAGTGCGCGCGATTTCGCCACTCGAATCCCACCACCATTCGCAGCGAGCAGCGGGGAGCGGGCGGCGTCAGCCGGGGCTCCGGCGGCCGAGGAGGTGGAAGACCCGGCTGAGTGCGCGGTAGGGATCGCGCCGGCTCGCTTCGAGCTCGACCGCGGCGATCTGGGCCGTCCGGTCCGGGTCCCCGGCGTCCAGCTCGGTGCCCCCGAACTCCAGCCAGTCGACGAACAGCCAGACGCCGTACCACCGTTCGGGCTCCACGCCGTGGCCGCGCAGCAGCTCCTCGATCTCCTCCACCGTGTCCGCCCGGCCCGGCACGCCCAGCACGCCGATCTCGGTCCTCGCGTCGAACGAGGCCAGCGCGTCGTGCCACCGCTGCTCCAGGGCCGGGCGCACCGCCGACGCCTTCGCGTTGCCGGTCATGATCGAGACGATGCCGCCGGGAGCGGCGCACCGGCAGAGCTGGTCGACCACGGGTCCCGGCTCGTCCAGGTAGCCGAGCACGCCGTGGCACAGCACCGCGGCAAAGCGTCGGCCCTCGACCGCTTCCTCGGCCTGCTCGCCGTCGCCCTGCACCAGCGTCACCCGCTCCCGCGCCTCCCCGGACAGCCGCCCGAACCGCTCGCTGGCCTTGTCCAGCATCGCCGTCGACGGGTCGAGCACGGTCACGTCGTACCCGGCCTGCGCCAGCGGGAAGGACTGGTGGCCGGCGCCCCCGCCCACGTCGAGCACCGGACCCGGAGCCGGCGGCAGATGCTCGAGCAGCTGCTGGTGCATCACGTGCGTGCGGACGAAGCCCTTCACCGTCGCGTAGGCGTCATCGGCAAACCGGTCGGCCAGCTCGGGCAGGTCGAACCACGAGTCGTCGGGCATCCGCCCACGGTAGCGCCGCGGGAGGTGACCACCGTCGCAGCGACGCGTCCCGTCATACCTGCCCGGTGCGTATGCGGGGACGCGCCCTGTCAGTCGCCCGGCAGCTTCCAGGTGTGGACCGGCTCGTTGCTGTGCATGCCCTCGATGTAGCGCTCCAGCATCGCGCGCAGCGCGGCCTCCCGGTCGAGGCCCTGGGCCTCGAACCGCTCGACCGCGGTGGTCTGCCAGGACGCGCCGTTGAGACCGGAGGTGCACCGGTCGGCGATGACGCCGAGGTAGCGGTCACGGACGGACTGGGAGACGCCCCAGCGGGTCAGCCCCTCGTGGGCGAGCGGGAGCAGGTGGCGCAGCACGAGCTCGGGGATCGGCACCTCGCCGTAGCCGGGCCAGTAGACCCGTCCGTCGATCCCGCGCTGGGCGGCGGTGCGGAAGTTGTCCAGTGCCGCCGGGAAGCTCATCTGGGTCCAGACCGGGCGGTCCTCCTCGGCGAGCATCCGCAGCGTGCCGTAGTAGAACGCGGAGTTGGCCATGGTGTCGACGATGCTGGGTCCGGCGGGCAGCACGCGGTTCTCCACCCGCAGGTGCGGCCGGCCCTGGACGATGTCGTAGATCGGGCGGTTCCAGCGGTAGACCGTCCCGTTGTGCAGGCGCAGCTCGGACAGCTGCGGCGCCCGGCCGGCCTCGAGCTCGGCCACCGGGTCCTCGTCGCTGACCTCGGGCAGCAGCGACGGGAAGTAGCGCACGTTCTCCTCGAACAGGTCGAAGATCGAGGTGATCCAGCGCTCGCCGAAGAACACCCGGGGGCGGACCCCCTGGTTCTTCAGCTCGACCGCCCGGGTGTCGGTCGCCTGCTCGAACAGGGCGATGCGCGTCTCCGCCCACAGCCGCTTGCCGAACAGGTACGGCGAGTTCGCCCCCAGCCCGATCTGCGGCCCGGCCAGGGCCTGCGCGGCGTTCCAGTACGCCGCGAAGTCCTGCGGCGCGACCTGGAGGTGCAGTTGCACCGAGGTGCAGGCGCTCTCCGGGGCGATGGTGTCGGAGTACATCGTCAGCCGTTCGCCGTCCGGCCCCTCGATGTCGAGGTAGAGGTCCTCACCGCGGGCGATGAAGATCGCATCGTTGAGCGCCGCGTAGCGCGCGTTGGCGCTCATCCACTCGCCGTGGAAGTCATCCGGCATCAGCGTGGGGAGGATGCCCACCGTGACCAGCCGCGCGCCGGTCTCCCCCGCCTTGGTCTCGGCGTGGTTGAGGCTCTCCCGCAGGTCGCTTTCGAGCACCAGCGCCGCGTCGCCCGGCAGCGGTCGGGGGTTGACGTTGAGCTCGATGTTGTACTGCCCGAGCTCGGTCTGGTAGCCGGGGTCGGCGATGCTGGCGAGCACCTCGGCGTTGGTCATCGTCGGGCGGGCGTCCTGGTCGACCAGGTTGAGCTCGATCTCCATGCCCGTCATCGGCCGGTCGAACTCGAACCCGCTGGTGGCCAGCATCTGCTCGAACACGTCGAGGTCCTGCTGGACCTTCTCGCGGTAGCGCTGACGCTGCTCGCGCGTGTATCCCGTGCCGGTGACGTCGTCGCCCATGAGGCCTCCTGGTGCAGCGCTCTGAGGCCGACCCAACCACACCAGCGGCGCCGGTGGAAAGGGGCAACGGCCCGGCGCGCCGTCTGCGACCCGTCAGGGCTCGAGGTCGGACGCCACCCTCCCGGTCTGGACGTCCACGGGCACCGATGCCTGGTCGTGCGTGATCAGCCAGACGCCACCGAGCTTGCGAAAGCAGAGCGTTCCCCGGACCCACACGCCGCTGGTGACCGGCCCGGTCGCCAGCGTGCCGCTGAGCCGGGCGAAGCAGTGCGCGAAGGCCACGTCCTCGCCCGCCGTGACCGTCAGGTCACGGACCTCGTAGGTCACCTCCCGGAACACGGTGAACACCTTTGCCCAGTTCGTCGTCTTGGCCTCGAGGCCCACGTGCTGCAGCGGTGGCTCGACGTCGAAGGAGACGACGTCCGAGCTGTAGAGCCGCTGCAGGCTCTCCAGGTCCTTGCCGCCGATGGCCTCGACGATCCTGTCGACCTGCCGCCGGATCTCGGCCTCGTCCCACTCGTGTTGCGTCGTCATGTCCATCCATCCTGTCGTTGCGGTGTCGGTTCGCGTCTTCCCCGTAGGTCGACGAGGCAGCCGAGCCGAAGGTGAGGTGTCAGCCGGCGGCTCAGGCTGCCTGTGACTCGGCGCGCAGCGGCGCGAGGGCAGTGCTCCAGGCGACGACCTGGTCGAGCAGCGTGTCCAGGGCGGCGACGCTGTAGTCGCCCGGGCGGAACGTCTGGAAGTTCTCGAACTCGGTGAACAGGGACAGCGTGACCTGCGGGCCGACGGTCGCGATCTGCAGGGCCGCGCAGACCAGCCGGAGCTGCTCCACCGCCCGAGCACCGCCCAGACCACCGTAGGAGACGAACCCGGCAGCCTTGTTGTTCCACTCCCCATACAGGTAGTCGATGGCGTTCTTGAGCACGCCGGGAATGGAGTGGTTGTACTCGGGAGTGACGATCACGAAGCCGTCGCACGACGCGATCGTGGCCGCCCATCCCCTGGTGTGCTCGTGCTGGTACTGACCCGCGGACACCGGCGCCGGCGCCGGCTCGTCCAGGTGCGGCAGGGGGTGATCCAGCAGGTCGATCACCTCGAACTCCGCGTCCGTGCGGCGCGCCGCCCGCGCGTTGACCCACTGGGCGACCTGGTCGCCGGTGCGACCGGGGCGGGTGCTGCCCAGGACGATGCCGATCTTGGTCATGGTTCCCCATTTCCTGGCTTGTTTGGGCCATCGCTCGAATGCGTAACGCCCAATGGACAATCCTGACGTTACGCGCTACGGGCCGTCACCGTGCAACGTATTTATCCCTGTTTGTGCGTTACGATGGGGCGATGGTCGTGCGCGTACGCGAGATGCAGCCCGCCGCGCTGGTGGAGTTGGTCAACGAGTGGGGCACGACTCCGCGGGCCGAGGCGGGTGAACAGGATCACCCGTACCCGCCGCACACCGTGCTCACCGGCCGCCTCGGCATCCCGAGATCGGCGACACCGAGCAGCGACCGGGCCCTTGCCGCGATCGCCGACCGGCTGCACCCCGTCTTCGCCACCGACAGCACGGCCCGGCGGGTGCGGCTGGTCAACGCGCTGCTGGCCGACAGTGACGTCCGACCCGCCGTCCGCCCGGGCGAGCCCGGGGCCGAAGGCTGGATCGTCGACGACCCCAAGACGGCGCTGCTCGCGGCTGCGGCCGTCACGCTGCGCACCCAGTTCGCCGTGCACGCAGTGGAGCGGCTGGGGGTCTGCGCGGGGCAGCACTGCGCCGACGTCTACATCGACGGCTCCCCGACGGCGCGGCGTCGGTTCTGCTCCCTGACCTGCCAGAACTGCGCCCGGGTGGCGGCCTTCCGGCGCCGCAGAGCGGCCACCCGCTGACCGGGAGGCGCCGGTTCCCCGGCACGCCGCCCAAATCAGCCGGCCTGTCCCCACCGGGTCCTAGCCTGCGGGTGTGCGGCTGATCCACACCTCCGACTGGCACCTCGGGCGGTCCTTCCACCGGGTGGGGCTGCTCGACGCCCAGGCGGCCTACCTCGACCACCTGGTCGAGGTGGTGCGGACCGAGCGGGTCGACGCCGTGCTGGTCTCCGGCGACGTCTACGACCGGGCCCTGCCCGGCCCCGACACCGTGGAGGTCCTCTCCGAGGGCGTGCTCCGGCTGGTCGACGCCGGGGCGCAGGTGGTGCTGTCCAGCGGCAACCACGACTCGGCCCGACGGCTGGGCTTCGCGTCGGACCTGCTCGAGCGTTCCGGCCTGCACATCCGCACCCGGGTCGACACCATCGGCACCCCGGTCCTGGTGGGTGGCGTCGCGGTCCACCCGCTCCCCTACCTCGAGCCCGCGGCCGTCGCTGCGTCCCTCGGCGCGGACGAGCCGACCCATGCCGCGGTCCTGCGTGCGGCGATGGGTCGCGTCCGGGCGGGGCTGGCCGACCACGCCGGCAGGTCCGTGGTGATGGCGCACGCGTTCGTCACGGGCGGGGCCACGAGCGAGTCGGAGCGGGACATCAGCGTCGGTGGTGTCAGCGCCGTGCACCCGGAGACGTTCGCCGGGGCCGACTACGTGGCCCTCGGGCATCTGCACGGGCCACAGCGGATCGGCGAGACGGTGCGCTACTCCGGGTCCCCGATCGCGTTGTCGTTCAGCGAGGCCGACCACACCAAGGTGTCGCTGCTGGTCGACGTCGACGATTCCGGGGTCCGTGTGCAGCCGGTCGAGGCGCCTGTGCCCAAGCCGCTGAAGCGGCTGCGCGGCACCTTGGCGGAGTTGCTGTCGGATCCCGGTCACGAGGATGCCGAATCCGCCTGGTGCCAGATCACGCTCACCGACGAGACGCGTCCCCGCGGTGCGATGGAGCGGCTGCAGCGACGGTTCCCTGGCACCCTGTCGTTGCTCTTCGACGGTCCGACTCCGCTCGACCGAGGACGCACCTACGCCTCCCGCACCCGGCAGCGCGACGACCTGGAGCTGTGCTGCGACTTCCTGTCGCACGTGCGGGGTGGCGCGGAGGCCGACGACGCCGAGCGGGCGTTGCTGGCCCGGGCGGTCGAGGAGTCGCGTCGCGACCGGTCCCGTCGCGACGACGAAGGCAGCGCAGGCCGGAGTGCGCGAGGCGTCGCATGAGGCTGCACCAGCTGCGGATGACCGCGTTCGGCCCGTTCGCCGGCACCGAGGAGGTGGGTTTCGACGAGCTGACTCCAGCCGGGCTGTACCTGATCCACGGCGCCACCGGCGCCGGCAAGACCAGCATCCTCGACGCCATCTGCTTCGCCCTGTATGCCGCCGTGCCCGGCTCGCGCGCGGGTGCGCGCGGCACGCTGCGCAGCGACCACGCCGCCCCCGACGTGGTCCCGCAGGTGCAGCTCGAATTCACCGCGGCCGGCCGTCGGCTGCGGATCACCCGCAGCCCCTCGTTCAGCCGGCCCAAGCGCCGGGGTGACGGGGAGACCACCGTCCAGGCGAAGGTGCTCCTGCAGGAGCTGACGGGCGGCGAGTGGGTCGACCGGGGCTCGCGGCTCGACGAGGTGGCCCAGGTGGTCGACGACGTGGTCGGCCTCGGCCTCGAGCAGTTCGCCAAGGTGGTGATGCTGCCCCAGGGCGAGTTCGCCGCCTTCCTGCGGGCCACCCCGGAGGATCGCCGCGGCCTGCTGGAGCGGTTGTTCGACACCAGCCGCTTCACCGACATCGAGGACTGGCTGGCGGCCCGTCGTCGCGAGCTCGCGAGCCAGGTGACGACGGCCAGGGCCGAGCTCACCGCGGGCACCCGACGGGTCGACGACCTGATCGGCGACCTCGAGCCGCTCGCGGTGCCACCGGCGACGGAGGGCAGCGCCGACCCTGGCAGCACGGGCGATCCGGACGATGCCCAGGGCGCCACGATCGAAGCAGTGCTCGCACCGCGCTGGAGCGACCTCGACCCCGCCGCCACCGGCCGAGCGCTCGACCGCACCGTGGCGCGCGTGTCCGAGCTGGCGGGTGAGGCCCTCGCGCGGGCCGAGGACGCAGCGGGTGGGACCGAGCAGGCAGCCGCTCGTCTGGCGGAGGGTCGTCGCCTCGACGGACTGCTCCGTCGCGCGAACGCTGCTCGTCGGTCGCTCGCGGCGCTCGGCGAGGCCCGCGAGGGGCGCGATCGGGCGGAGACAGCCCTGCGGCTGGCGCGTCGCAGCCGTGAGGTCGCGGGCCACCTGACGCGGGTCGACCGCGCGGCCGACGCGGCCACCGAGGCGCGCGACCGCGTCTCGGCCGCGCGGGAGCTCGCCGGTGCGGTATGCCCCACGCTGTCGGCCACGGACGACGGCACCGGGCTGCCGACGGTGACGCTCCTCGCCGAGGACGTCGACGATCACACCGCCGACCTGACCCGCGCCGAAGCCGCGCTCGATCGCGCCCGCTCGAGCGCGGCTCGCAGCTCGGCCCTGGCGACGCGCGTCCAGGAGCAGGAAGACGAGGTGTCCCGGCTGGAACAGAAGGTCGCCCAGCAGGAGGCTCGGCGATCCGAGTTGCGACAGCTGGTGTCGGAGGCGACCCCCGTCGCCGAGCGGTTGCCGGCCCACCGCACCCGTCATGAGGCACTCACGCGCGCCCTGACGCAGTGGGACGCCCGGGCTGCCGCCGAGGACGAGATCACCCGCTGCTCCGAGGCGCGCGACGCAGCACGACAGCGCGCGGTCGCCGACGAGCAGGAGGTGCAGCGGCTGCGCACCCAGCGGCTCGAGGGCATGGCCGGTGAACTCGCCTCGACGCTGGGTGAGGGCGAGCCCTGCCCGGTCTGCGGTGCCGTCGAGCACCCGCGACCGGCGGCCGGCGAGGACCCGGTGACCTCCGAGCGGATCGAGCAGGCGGAGCAGGCCGCGACCACGTCCCGACGGACCCTCGAGGCGGCCCAGGAGGAGCTGGCGGCGGCCGCAGCCCGGCGGGACACCCACGACGAGCAGCTGCGCACCCACCTGGCCGGGGTCGGCCTCGACGACCCGGCCCGCACCGAGCTGCACCGTCTGCTCGACGCGGCGCGGCAGGCCGTGGACGAGGCCACCGAGGCGTGCCGGACCCGAGATCGGGGCCGCGAGCAGCAGGAGAACCTCGAGGCCGAGCTGAGCTCCGTCCGTTCCCGACTCGAGATGGTCCGCCGCGAGCACGCCACGGCCGCCGCCACCGCGCGCAGTGCGGTGGAGGACGCGGCGGCAGCCCGCGCCGAGCTGGTGTCCCTGCTGGACCGTCATCGGGCAAGCTGCCCGTGCGCCGACCCGTCGGTCAGGTCGACGAGTGACGTCGCCACCGGTGCCGGTGGCGCCCCGGCTGACGATCCCGC
>CAYRLV010000104.1:8929-11006 GCA_964425155.1 uncultured Ornithinicoccus sp.
GGTCGACGAGTGACGTCGCCACCGGTGCCGGTGGCGCCCCGGCTGACGATCCCGCCGACGACTCCGCCGACGACTCCGAGCCAGCGGTGGAGTCCGACCTGGACAGCATGCAGGCGGTCCTCACCGACACGGTCCACCGGCATCGCGGGGCCGCGGCCGGCCTCGACCAGCTGGCCGACGCGCTGCGCGCCCGCGACCGTGCGGCACGCGAGCTGGAGCGCGCGCAGGCGGAGCTGACGTCTGCCCTGGCGACGCACGGGTTCGACGACGCAGGGGCCGCCCGCGCTGCGCTGTGCAGCGACGACCAGGTGGCGGCGCTCGAACACCAGGTGCGCGAGTTCGACCGGCGCCACGACGCCGCCGAGTCGGTGCTCGGCGAGCCCGACGTCGTGCGGGCCCTCGAGCTGGAGCCGCCCGACCTGCCCCTGCTGACCGAGCTCGACCGGGCGGCGCGGGAGTCGCACCTCGCGGCCGCGCGCACCTCCGACCACTACGAACGCGTCTCGGCGACGCTGCGGCGGGTCGCGCGAGAGGTGCACGACGCCCTGACGCATCTCACCACCGGGGAGGCCGAGCACGCCACCGTGCAGGGCCTCGCCGACTGTGTGGCGGGCACGAGCCCCGACAACGTGCTGAAGATGCGGCTGTCCGCGTTCGTGCTGGCCGCGCGGCTGGAGGAGGTCGCCCGGCACGCCAGCGAGCGGCTGTCGGTGATGACCGACGGCCGGTTCACGCTGCACCACTCCGACGCCCGGGCCGCCCGCGGTGCCCGCAGCGGCCTCGGTCTGCGGGTCAGCGACGCCTGGACCGGCATCGAGCGCGAGACCAACACGCTGTCCGGTGGCGAGGCGTTCCTCGCCTCCCTCGCCCTCGCGCTCGGCCTCGGTGACGCGGTGCGCGCCGAGGCAGGTGGTCTCGAGCTGCAGACGCTGTTCGTCGACGAGGGCTTCGGCAGTCTGGACGACGAGAGCCTCGAGCACGTCATGGCCGTCCTCGACGGCCTGCGTGAGGGCGGGCGTTGCGTGGGCATCGTCAGCCACGTGCCCGAGTTGCGTCAGCGGATCCGCGCACAGGTCCGGGTGACCAAGACGCCCTCGGGTTCACACCTGCTCACCGGCACCGGGGCGGAGGGCCAGCTGCCCGAGCGGAGCAGCGAACCCGCCGCCTGACCGGCGCCACGCGAGGGCCAGGTCAGGACGTCATCACCCAGAAGTTGCTGGGGAACCGGGACGTCGACGTCCCGGTTCCCCAGCAACTTCGCGCGAGGGCGCGCGGCCTCACTCCTCGAAGGCCTCCGGCGGCGGGCAGGAGCAGACCAGGTGGCGGTCGCCGTAGGCACCGTCGATGCGCCGCACCGGGGGCCAGTACTTCGCCATGGGGTCGACGCCCTCCGGGTAGGCCGCGGTCCGGCGGTCGTAGGGGTGGTCCCACTCCCCCACCAGCGACTGCGCCGTGTGCGGCGCGTGCCGCAGCACGCTGTCCTTGGCCTCGACCGTGCCCTGCTCCACCTCGTCGATCTCCCGCCGGATCGCGATCATCGCGTCGATGAACCGGTCGAGCTCGGTGAGGTCCTCCGACTCGGTCGGCTCGACCATAAAGGTCCCCGCGACCGGGAAGGACATCGTCGGGGCGTGGAAGCCGTAGTCGATCAGCCGCTTGGCGACGTCGTCGACCGTGACGCCCGTGCGCTTGGTCAGGTCACGCAGGTCGAGGATGCACTCGTGCGCCACCAGCCCGTCCGCGCCGGAGTAGAGCACCGGATAGTGCTTCCGCAGCCGAGCGGCGATGTAGTTGGCGGACAGGACGGCCACCTGCGAGCTGCGGGTCAGCCCGGCACCCCCCATCAGCCGCACGTAGGCCCACGAGATCGGCAGGATGCTGGCCGAGCCGAACGGGGCCGCCGACACCGGGCCGACGCCGGACTTCGGACCGGCCTCCTCCGAGAACGGGTGGTTGGGCAGGAAGGGCGCCAGGTGCGAGCGGACCCCGATCGGTCCGACGCCGGGCCCGCCGCCACCGTGTGGGATGCAGAACGTCTTGTGCAGGTTGAGGTGCGACACGTCGCCGCCGAACCAGC
>CAYRLV010000105.1:0-10920 GCA_964425155.1 uncultured Ornithinicoccus sp.
GGCCGGCACCGTGATGAACACGGTGACCTTCTTCTTCGTCCGATTCGCCTCTCCGTTCATCGGATTCGTGCTGCTGATCGCCACCGGACGGTCGGTGGGGCTCCGCTACCTGGAGGTGATCAGCATCCTCGCGGCCGCGGCCATCCTGGTCGCCGTGCTGCTGGTCGCGCGGACCGACCGATGGGCCACCCTGGTCGGGCTGCACACCGGGCGGGTGGCTCGATTGGTGCGCCGCAGTGTCGATCCGGCAGCCTGGGCTGCCGCGTGCGTGAAGTTCCGCAAGGACATGGCGTCCGGGCTCGGCCGCGGGTTCCCCCGTGCGGTCGCGGCCCAGTGCGGCAGCCTCGCCGCCGAGACCCTGCTTCTCGTCCTGTGCCTGCGCTTCGTCGGGGTGACCGCGGGGCAGGCGTCCCTCATGGACATCTCGATCGCCTTCATGTTCGCCTACCCGTTCACGATCTTCGTGATGTCGGGTCTCGGGATCGTCGACATGCTGGTCGTGGCCTCGCTCGTCGAGTCCGGTGGCGACCTGGTGCAGGAGCCGGCCATCGCGGCGCTGATCATCTGGCGGGTGTTCACCATCGCCGGCCCGAATCTCCTGGGCCTCGGCGCCTTGGCGGTGTGGCGCCGCTCCTGAAACCCTCGCCGGCACCGCACTCGTGGGCAATGGTTGTTGCCCTTGAGGCGGTTTTTCCGCGCAACTCCAACAACCATTGCCCACGGGTCGGCCGCGGCCACGAGTGCGGATTCGGGTGTCAGACCACGAGTTCGGGATCGGGCTGCGCACCCGAGCGCCCGACGGCCTCGCCCCCGGCACGGACCGCGGCCGCCAGCGCCTCGGCCCGGTCCGCGCCGTCGGCGAGCGCAGCGACGAGCGCTCCGCAGAAGGCGTCACCGGCCCCGGTCGTGTCGACCACCTCGGCGACGCGTTCTCCCTCGACCGACGCACCGTCCCACGCCGCCCCTGCCGCGCCTCGGGTGACCACCAGTGAAGGGGGCACATCACCCTCGGAACGCAACAGCTCCGCCTCGTGCTCGTTGACGACCACGGGGTCGGCGAGCCGGGTGACCGACGCGGGCAGCACCGCATACGGCGCGAGGTTGAGCACGACCCGCGCCCCGGCGGCGGTGGCCCGGCGGGCGGCCTCGGCGACGACCGACAGCGGCACCTCCAGCTGCAGCAGCACGACGTCCCCGTCACCGAGCTGGTCCAGCGGCGCCAGATCCGCTTCGGACACACCGCCGTTCGCACCGGGGACGACGATGATCGCGTTCTCGCCGGCGTGGTCGACGACGACGTATGCGGTGCCGGTCGGCTCGTCCTCGAGCCGCCGGACCCCGGACACGTCGATGCCGAGGGCGTCCAACCGGGCGCGGTAGGCGTCCCCTCCGGGGTCGCGGCCCACGCAGCCGATCATCGCCACGTCGGCCCCGGCCGCCCGAGCCGCCACGGCCTGGTTCGCTCCCTTGCCTCCCGCATAGACGCCGACGGCCGTCCCGAGCAGCGTCTCCCCCGGTCCGGGGTGGCGCTCGACACGAGTCACCCGGTCGACGTTGAGCGACCCGACCACCACGACCCGGCCCATGGCGTGCTCCCCTCTCCTGTCCTGCGCCACTCTGGCACAGCCCGGAACCGGTCACGCCGCTGACACGTCTCTTCGACAGCCGCACCGAGAGGAAGTCATGTCGCAGCCGTCCGACCCCTATGCCACTCCGTCCGAGGGACCCCAGGGCAGCCCGCCCTACGGCCAGCCCCCGCACGGGCAGCCGCCGTACGGTCAGCCACACGGCCAGCCGCCGTATGGGCAGCCGCAAGGCGAGCCGCAGGGGCAACCCGGCTACGCCGGGCCCCCCGGGGGCGGGCCGCAGTACGGCCAGCCCCAGCCCGGCGGATACCCGCCGGGCCCACAGCAGTTCGGTGCCCCGAACCCCTATGTCGCCCACCAGCAGGCGCTGAAGCGACCGGGCACCGTGCTGGCGGGCAGCATCATGACCTGGGTCGGGTGCACGATCGGCGTCCTCGTGGGACTCGTCATGGGCCTGGCCGTGCAGGACAGCGACCTGCAGGGCATGGTCCCCGCCGGCGACATCAGCATCTACCGCGCCGCCGCGCTCGGCGTCGCCGTCTGGTGCGTGCTCGTCGCCATCGTCTCGATCTTCGCGTTCCGCGGCTCCAAGGCCGCCGCCATCACCCTGGTGGTCATGGGCGGGCTCATAGCCGTCCTGCAGCTGATCAGCGTCATCCAGGGCCAGAGCACCGCCATCGTGGGCCTGCTCTACATCGTCGCCTGCGTCAACCTGATCTTCACCATGCAGCCCTCCCGCGCCTGGTACAACGCCCGAGCCGCCCTCGGTTAGTCACGGGCCTGCTGGCGCGCCGGGGGCGGAGCAGCCGCCTCCGGCGCGTCCGGCCGCGTGCCCACCGCCGACCACCAGAGGTCCGCGTAGCGGGTGCCGTCGACGGCCAGCGCGACCTCGACCGTGGTCGGCGCCACCCCGTGCGGGTCGTGGGCCAGGTCCTCGCTCCAGTCCCGGCGGTCCACGATGGTCCGCCCGCGCGACCACGTGCCGGTCAGCTCGACCCGCACGGGCAGCCGCTCGGTGGACAGGCCGCCGGGGTCGATCACCGCGCACACGGCACCGGCGTCGCCGACCGTCGCGTCGTCGGCGTCGAACCGGGCGCAACTGAACTCCAGCAACCGCCCGGCGAGCTCGGCCGCGCCCCGGCCGCCGGCCGCCACCAGCTCCCGGGCCCGCTCGATCCCGATCCGCACGTCGTAGAACACGTCCAGGCCGTACATCCGCACCGGCACGCCCAGCTCGGCCGCGCTCTCCAACACGATGGCCGCCGCCTCCGGGTCGTGCCACACGTTGAACTCGGCGGACGCCGTCGCGTTGCCGGTCTGTGCCGCGCCGCCCATGAACACGATCTCGGCCAGCCCTGCGGCGGCCTCCGGATAGGTCCGCAGCAGCAGCGCGATGTTGGTCAGCGGGGCGAGCGGCACCAGGGTGATCCGCTCCTCGTCCCGCCCGGACCTGCCGGCGGCCACCAGCAGGTCCCGCAGCAGCTCGACCGCGTGCCGTGGGTCAGGGGCGCGGTCCGGTCGTGGCCAGCCCAGGTCGCCCATCCCGTCCATGCCGTGCACGTGTCGCGCGTCGCGGGCCGGCTCGAGCAGCGGGCGGGCCGCGCCGCGGGCCACCGGCACGTCGCCCCTGCCGCACGCCTCCAGCACGAGCATCGAGTTGCCGACCACGTCGTCGACGGACGCGTTGCCGCCGACGCAGGTGACCGCGCGTAGGTCCAGGCCCGGGTGGCGGGCGGCGAGCAGCAGCGCCATCGCGTCGTCGACGCCGGTGTCGACATCGAGTATGACGGGCCGCACCCGCGCAGCCTGCTCGCCGGCCGAGCCGGTCGCCTTCGTCGTCATGAGCGGTCCCCGCCCCCTTCTTCCTTCACTGGGCCTGCACCAGGGTGACCGGCATCGAGGAGTCGGCCGGCAGGTCGAGCCGCGACGCCGCCCGTCCACGGGCCACCATCTGCGCGCCGAGCGAGGCCACCATGGCGCCGTTGTCGGTGCACAGGCCGGGCCGTGGCACCCGCAGCCGGATCCCCGCGTCCTCGCAGCGTTCCTGGGCCATCGCACGCAGCCGCGAGTTGGCGGCCACGCCTCCGCCGATCATCAGGTCGTCCACGCCGTTCTCGCGGCAGGCGAGCACCGCCTTGCGGGTGAGCACGTCGGTGACCGCCTCCTGGAAGCTGGCCGCGACGTCCGCGACGGGCACCGGTTCGCCGCTCTCCTCCCTCGCCCGGACCCAGCGGGTCACGGCGGTCTTCAGCCCGGAGAAGGAGAAGTCGAAGCGGTGCCGCTCCATGTCCTTGCCGGAGGTGAGACCGCGCGGGAAGTCGATGGTCACCGTGCCGCCCTCACGGGCGACGCGGTCGATGTGCGGACCTCCCGGGAACGGCAGCCCGAGCACCCGGGCGACCTTGTCGAAGGCCTCCCCGGCCGCGTCGTCGATGCTGCTGCCCAGCGGGCGCACGTCGTGCGTCACGTCGGGGACGAGCAGCAGGCTGGAGTGACCGCCGGAGACGAGCAGCGCCATCGCCGGCTCCGGCAACGGTCCGTGCTCGACCACGTCGACGGCGACGTGCGCGGCGAGGTGGTTCACGCCATACAGGGGCTTGCCGAGGGCGAGCGCCAGCGACTTGGCCGAGGCGACGCCGACAAGGAGCGCCCCCGCCAGCCCGGGCCCGGAGGTGACCGCGACCGCATCCACGTCGGTGAGCCGCACCCCGGACTCGCGGCAGGCGCGCTCGATGGTCGGCACCATGGCCTCCAGGTGCGCGCGGCTCGCGACCTCGGGGACGACGCCGCCGAAGCGGGCGTGCTCCTCCACGCTGCTCGCGACCGCGTCGACGAGCAGCGTGCCGCCGCGCACCAGGCCGACGCCGGTCTCGTCGCAGGAGGTCTCGATGCCGAGGACCAACGGTTCGCTGCTGGTGGTCACGAGGGCTCCTCGTCGGTGTCCGTGAGGTGTGCGCGCAGCACGAGGCCGTCGACGTCGCCCGGTTGGTAGTAGCGGCGCCGCACCTGGATCGTCTCGAAGCCCAGCCGGTGGTAGAGGCGCTGGGCGGGTGCGTTGTCGGCGCGGACCTCCAGCATCAGGTGGGCGGCGCCGCCCGCGCGGGCCCGCGCCATGAGGTGTCGCATCAGTGCCTCGCCGGTGCCGTGCCCCTGCCGGTCGGGGGCCACCGCCACGGTCATGACGTCGGCCACCTCGCCCGCCTGGTCGATGCCGCCGTAGCCGACCACCGCCTCGTCGCCGTCCGTCGCGACGACGTAGCAGCGGCGGGGCCGCTCCGCCAGCTCGGACCACCACGTGGCGGCCGCCCACGCGTCCGGGCCGAACAGGTCACGCTCCAGCTCGACCAGGTCGGGGATGTCCGGCCACCGGAGCTCGCGCAGCCTCACGGCGTGGCCACCGGGGCGGGTGCGGACGGGCGCGCGTCGGGGCGGCGCAGGTAGAGCGGCTCGGGCTCGAGCAGCTCACCGCCGTCCCGCAGCCGGGCCACGGCGAGCTCGGCCAGGGCTGCCGCCGACACGTCGAGCGGGGGCTGCGCCGGGCCGAACGCCTCCGGGTAGAGCAGGGGGCCCCGGCCCACGCAGGGACGCTCGCGCAGCCGGGCCGGCAGGTCGGCCGGGCGGGTGACCTGCGGCGCCGCCCGGCGGACCACGTCCGTGCCGGACGCGTCGTACTCCGCCCAGTAGACCTCCTTGCGGCGGGCGTCCGTCGCGACGACGAACGAGCCGGCGGAGACCGCGGCGTCCCGCACGGCGGCGTGGGCGAGCGCGTCCAGGCTCACGAGGCCGTGGACCGGTAGCCCGAGCGCCATGCCCAGGACTCGTGCCGTGACGACTCCCACGCGCAGCCCGGTGAACGGCCCGGGCCCGACACCGCAGACCAGGTCGGTGACCGTGTCGAGGTCACGGCCGGCCTCGGTGAGCACCCGCTGGACGGCGGGAGCGAGCTGCTCACCGTGACCGCGGGCGCCGAGCACGGACGACTCGGCCAGCGTCCGCTCGCCGTCGTGCAGCGCCACCGTGACGGCCGAGGTGGCGGTGTCGAAGGCGAGGATCAGCACCGCATCAGGCTATCGACAGCAGCTCACGCAGCTGGGCACGCGCCTCGTCGGTGGCCCACCGCGGACCACGCGCCTCGAGGGCCAGGGTGCGCTGTTCCAGACCGGTGAGGGTGATCTCGAGCCGGTCCGGCCGCAGGTCCTCGGCCAGGCCGCGTCCCCACTCCACGACGGTGACCGCCTGCTCGATCTCGGTGTCGAGGTCGAGGTCGTCCAGCTCGTCGGTGCCGCCCAGCCGGTAGGCATCGACGTGCACCAGCTCCGGCCCACCGACCAGGCTCGGGTGCACGCGGGCGATGACGAACGTGGGTGAGGTGATGGGGCCCCGGACACCGAGGCCCTCGCCGATGCCCTGGGTGAGCGTGGTCTTGCCCGCCCCCAGCTCCCCGGTGAGCAGCACGAGGTCACCGGCCCGCAGCACCGCACCGAGCCGCCGTCCCCAGGCCCGGGTGTCCTCCGGCTCGGCCAGCGCCAGCTCGCCACCGACCACGCTCGCGTCAGGCACGGGCGCCCTTGGGGTCTCGGGGGTTTCGCGCACGATCACTCGCCCGGCGTGCCGCCTGCCGGTCACGCCGTCGTTTCGCGAGGTCGGTCACCGTGTGCCGCACCCGCCGCCCCGGAGCGGCCGTGGACCGCTTCGAGCGACCCAGCAGCGCCAACAGCTGCTCGTTGACGAGATCGGGGTGCTCCAGCATCACCAGGTGTCCGGCCTCGTTGACCACCACCTGCTCGGCGGCGGGGAGCAGCCGGACGATCTCGTCGCTGTGCTCGACCGGCGTCAACAGGTCCCCCGCACCGCAGAGCACCAGCGTCTCGGTGCCCTGGTAGGCCGCGAGCGCCTCGGCCTTGTCGTGACCCTCCAGGGTGGCGGTGAACCCCGCGATGACCTCCATCGACGTGCCGAAGATCATGTCCGCGGTGAAGCGCACCAGCCCGAGCGGCATCGGGGAGTCGAACGAGTAGCGCTGGACGAAGTACTCCTCGACCGGCCGCCCGTTCCGGCGGGCGGCGTCGACCAGGGACTGCCGTGGCGCCAGGCGGTCGAGCGCGGTCGGCGCGGCCCGGTGGACCGCCCGTCCGAGCAGCCCGCCGAGCCCCCAGAACACCTCGCCCAGGCCACCGGTGCTGGTGGCCACGAAGGCCGCCCCCACGACCCGGTCGCGCACCAGGTCCGGGCGGGCCTCCCCGAGCGCCATCATCGTCATCCCGCCCATCGAGTGCCCCACGAGCACGAGCGGCCCCTCGGGCGCTGCCTCCTCGAGCACCCGCTCCAGGTCGCGGCCGAGCTGGTCGACGTCGTATGAGGAGCGGTCACCGGTGCCCGACTGCCCGTGCCCGCGCTGGTCCCACAGGACCATCCGGTAGCCGGCGTCGCGCAGGGCGCGACGCTGGAACACCCAGCTGCGCAGGCTCAGGGTGAAGCCGTGGTTGAAGACGACGGTGGGGATCGGGTCGCCCTCGGCGACACCGTCCGGCCGCCGGCGCGACTCGTCGATCTCGACGTGCAGGGGCACCCCGTCGTCGGCGGTGACGAGCCGCTCGGCGTCCGGTGTGACGTCATACTCCCCGGTCTCGGTGCCGAGGGCGATGGCGGTCCCGCGGGCGCGCCAGAGCCGGTCGGCGGCGACCCCCACCGCGGTGGCGCCGGCGGCGACACCCAGGCCGACGCCGAGCCCGAGCAGCGACTTGCGGGGCATCAGCGGCCCCCGCCGACGTGGACGCGGGGCACCCGGGCGCCGACGCGGGTGACGATCTCGTAGGCGATGGTGTCCGTGGCGCGCGCCCAGTCCTCGGCCGTCGGCTCGCCGTGCGCACCCGTGCCGAAGAGGACCGCCTCGTCCCCGGCACGCAGGGCCGGGTCGCGCCCGACGTCCACGACGAACTGGTCCATGCAGACCCGTCCGGCGATGGTGTGCCGGCGTCCGCCGATGCTCACCGGACCGACGTTGGACGCGTTGCGCGGGATCCCGTCGGCGTAACCCATCGGCACCAGCGCCAGCGTGGTCTCGGCCGCGGTGGAGTACTCGTGTCCGTAGCTGATCCCCTGCCCCTCGGGCACCTGCTTGACCAGGGACAGCCCGGCGGACAGCGTCATCGCCGGGGTCAGCCCGAAGGACGCCGCATCGCCGAGGTCGGGCACCGGGGAGATGCCGTAGACCGCGATGCCGGGTCGGACCAGGTCGTAGCCGGCGCCGGAGCCGGTGAGCACCGCGGCGGAGTTGGCCAGGTGGCGCACCTCCAGCTCGCACCCGGCGCGCTCGGCGACCTGCACCGCCTCGTCGAAGACGTTCTGCTGGGCCCGGACGGTGGGGTGGCCCGGGGCATCGGCGAAGGCGAAGTGCGACCACACCCCCACCACGCGCAGGACGCCCTCGGCCTCCAGCGCCCGCGCGGCCTCGACCAGCTGTGGCCAGTCCTGGCCGTGGGCGCCCTCCCGGCCGAGGCCGGTGTCGACCGCCAGGTGCACCCGGGCCACCTGCCCGGTCGCCCGCGCCGCCTCGGCGATGGCGTCGAGCCCCCACGGCGCCCCGGCGGACACGTCGATGTGCGCCTCCAGCGCGGCCACGTAGTCGCTGGAGGGCACGTGCAGCCACGAGATCAGCGGGGCGGTGATGCCCGCGGCCCGCAGCTGGAGGGCCTCACCGAGCTGGGCCACACCGAGCCAGCCGGCGCCCGCGCGCAGGGCGGCCTCGGCGCAGGGCACCAGTCCGTGCCCGTAGGCGTCCGCCTTGACCACCGCCATGACCTGCGCGTCCCCCGCGCGCCGCCGCAGTTCGGCGACGTTGGCGCCGATCGCGTCCAGGTCGATCGTCGCCCGAGCCGTCGTGGTCTGCAGGGCGATGCCCGCGGTCGGCGGGGCGGGTGCGGCGCTCACGCCGCCAGTTTGTCAGGCCGACCCGCCTCGGCCCACGACCGGGCAGAGGTTCACGGCCGGATGTCGCACCGTCTGGGGACTTGTGGTGCCAGATGGTGGGTTCACGGCCGGATCTCGCGCCATCTGGGGACCTGTGGTGCGAAACGGTGGCCCGGCCCCGACCCTCGCGCGGCCTCAGACCCGCAGCAGCTCCGCCACCACCCGCGGTATGGCGTGTGCCACCCCCATCGCGCGCACCGGACCCCCCGGGTTGGCCGCCTCCGCAGCCAACCCGTGCACGAGCGCGGCCAGCGCGCCGGCCTCGGCCAGGTCCAGACCGGCCGCGAGCAGCGTGCCGGCGAGCCCGGCCAGCACGTCGCCCGCCCCCGCGGTGGCCAGCCACGGCGGGGCGTCGTGCTGGGAGCGCACCGCCAGCCCGGACGACGTGGGCGGCACGACCAGCGTGGTGGCCCCCTTGACCAGCACCGTGGCCCCGGTGTGGTCGGCGACCCATCGGGCGTGGTCGACCGGAGCGGCCGCCACCTGGTCACGGGTGACCTCGTCGCCGCGCAGCCGGCTCACCAGCCGGGCCAGCTCACCCGCGTGCGGCGTCAGCAGGGTCGGCGAGGGCAACGGCAGGTCCGCGTCGTCGAACAGGTCCAGCCCGCCGGCGTCGACGACGCACGGTCGGCCGGACGCGAGCGCCCATCGCGCCGCACGCACCTGCGCCGTCCCGTGCTCGGAGTCGTCCTCGCTGTCCAGTCCCGGCCCGACCACCCAGGCCTGCACCCGGCCCTCGCCGAACACCGCCTCCGGCACGGCCGCCCGCACCAGCCGGGTCGGCGTCGGCGGGCCGACGTAGCGCACCATGCCCGCCCCCGCCTCGACCGCCGCGGTCACGCACATCACCGGGGCACCGGTGTAGCCCTCCCCGCCGGCCACGACGCCGAGCACGCCGCGCGAGTACTTGTCGTCCTCCGGGCCGGGCGCCGGCCAGCACCGGCGCACGTCCTCCGGCGTCAGGCGCTGGGCCGCCGGCGACGCACCGACGTGCGCCAGCGCATCGTCCAGGCCGATGTCGACCACGGTGAGCCGCCCGACGAGCGGCGCGGACGCCGGCAGCAGGTGCACCGGCTTGGCCACCCCGAACGTCACCGTCTCGTCGGCCACCACCGCCTCCGCGACGCTCTGCTCCCCCGCCGGGTCCGCCCCGCTCGGCAGGTCCACGGCCAGCACGTATGCCGTGTCCGGCACCGCCGCGACCAGCGCCCGGGCGTCCTCGCGCAGGCCGGGCCGGCCACCGATGCCGAGGATCCCGTCGATCACCAGGTCGGCCGCCCGCACCACCTCGACCGCCCGCACCTCGACCGGACACCGCTGCGGCGAGTCCTCTCGATGATCTCCGGCGAGGTCACTCGCCGAAGCGGGGTCCGGTCGGGAGGGGGTGGGAGCCGGTATGACGGTCACGCCGGCCGCGCGCGCCGCCTCCAGCCCGCCCTCGTGCACCCGTCCGGAGACGAGCACCGCGTGGACGTCGTGGCCGTTCGCGAGGCGCGCCGCCGCATACAGGGCATCTCCGCCGTTGTCGCCCGGGCCGACGAGGACCACCACCCGCGAGCCACCGCGCTCCCGCAGCCGGGTGCGGGCGGTCTCGGCCACGGCCTCGGCGGCCCGCTGCATGAGGGTGCCGTCCGGCAGGTGAGCCATCGCCTCGGCCTCGATCGCGCGCACGTCGCCCACCGCATACGCCTCGATCATGCGGTCTCCTTTGCCGCTGTCGTCGCCACGAGTCTCCGTCGGTGCTCCTTCACCCCTCGGCGACGACCACCGCCGAGGAGATGCCCGCGTCGTGCGACAGGGACACGTGCAGCACGTGCACACCCACGTCGGCGGCGCGTGCCTCCACCGTGCCACGGATCTGCAGCCGCGGGCGGCCGTTCTCGCCGCGGACCACGGTCGCGTCCAGCCAGGACAGGCCGACCGGTGCACCGAGCGCCTTGGCCAGGGCCTCCTTCGCCGCGAAACGCGCGGCGAGCGAGGCGAGCGGCAGGTCGCGCTCCTCCGGCGTGAACAGCCGGTCGCGCAACCGGGGCGTGCGCTCGAGGGTCTGGCCGAACCGGGCGATGTCGACCACGTCGATGCCGACCCCGACGATCACCGGTGGCTCACTCGACCGTGACCGACTTGGCCAGGTTGCGCGGCTGGTCGACGTCGAGCCCCTTCGCGGTGGCCAGCTCGAGCGCGAACACCTGCAACGGGACGGTGGTGAGCAGCGGGGCCAGCAGCGGCGGTGTGGCCGGCACCCGGATCACCTCGTCGGCGAACGGCACGACCGCCTCGTCGCCCTCCTCCGCGATGACCAGGGTGCGGGCACCGCGGGCGCGGATCTCCTGGATGTTGGAGACCACCTTGCCGTGCAGGCCGT
>CAYRLV010000106.1:0-10913 GCA_964425155.1 uncultured Ornithinicoccus sp.
TCGCCGAAGAGCTCCGACAGCCGCTCTCCCGCGGACGGGTCGGCGGCCGGCACGCTGGACCCGTCGGGGAGCCTGATGAGCGTCTTCGATCCGTCGACGAGCGCGGCGCTGCACTCGAACACCGGGTCCATCCGGTGGAACCGCCGGCTGTCCTTGCCGCTCGCGAACCGTCCGCCGGCCTCGCGCACCGCCCACCAGCGATCACCCACCAGGCCGCGGTCGTCGACCTCGACCGACTCCAGGCGCTCACCCAGCATGGATTTCACCGGATAGCGGTGGATCTCGAGGACCCGCGGTTCGTCAGCCACTCGTGCACCCTTCTCTGTGGTCCGACATCGAGGCGCAACGGGACCGGCCCGTCCCGCGGGTCGAGACCGCCGTCTCGACCCGATGACGGGATCCCTCCCAGACGATACAGTCTGGCATCGGTCGCTGGAGGTCCCCGGCAACGGGCCACGGCGAGCCATTCGCACGGATGAGAGCGAGGTCGTCCTCATGACCGCACCCCACGAGGTTCTCCGCTTCCCTGTCACCCCGCCTCCGATACTTCGCGAGGACCTGCCATGACCGGTCCCGCCGACCCTGCCACCCGACCCGAGCCGCCTGCCCCCGCGGACGTGGACGGCGCCCCCGTCCCTCCCGCCACGGATGCCGCGCCTCGACGGCACCTTCGCGGCATCTCGGAGATCCGGTCGTTCTTCCGGACCAACACCGAGCCGGTCTTCTTCGTCGGCCCGACCGGGTTCAACCTGCTCGGCATCGACCGCTGGGTGCGCAACTTCGAGTACGTCGTCTACTACGACTCGTGGGAGGGGCAGCACCCCCGCGTCTTCGCGCCGTCGCACCGACCCTACGTGGAGTTCCAGAGCGTCGAGGAGATCAACAACTACCTGCTTCGCGATCCCGAGTGCCGCGCCCACATGACCCGCCACACCGACCGGCCCAAGGTCGCGATCGTCTTCCTCGACGAGGAGACCGAGCAGATCTGCGAAGAGCTCGGCTACGAGCTCATCCTCCCGCCGGACAGCCTGCGACGACACCTCGATTCCAAGATCGTGACCACCAAGCTGGGCGACGAGGCCGGTGCGCCCTCGGTGCCGAACGTGCTGGGGCGGGCGAGCAGCTGGGAGGAACTCTCCCGGCAGGCCCGGGAAGCCGGGCTCGGCACCGACCTGGTCGTGCAGACGCCCTACGGCGACTCCGGCAAGACGACGTTCTTCGTCAAGTCCGAGGAGGACTGGGACACGTACGCGGAGGACATGGTCGACCAGGACCTCAAGATCATGAAGCGGATCAACAACCGGGCCGCCGCCGTCGAGGCGGTGAACACCCGACACGGCACCGTCGTGGGCCCCTTCATGACCGACCTCACCGGCTACCCCGAGCTCACCCCCTACCAGGGTGGCTGGTGCGGCAACGACCTCTACCCGGAGGCGCTGTCGGACGCGCACCGGGCCACGGCGATCGAGCACGTGCGCCGGCTCGGCGACCGGCTGCGCGAGGAGGGCTACAAGGGCTTCTTCGAAGTGGACGTCCTGGTCGACCTGGACACCGACGAGGTCTACCTGGGCGAGCTCAACCCGCGCATCTCCGGCGCCTCGTCGATGAGCAACGTGACCGCCGGTGCCTACGCCGACATCCCGCTCTTCCTGTTCCACCTGCTGGAGTACATGGACGTCGACTACGAGATCGACGTCGACGAGATCAACGCGCGTTGGCGCGATCTCGCCGCCGTCGACGTGTGGTCGCAGCTGATCATGAAGTTCCCCGAGGACAAGGTGGAACGGTTGCTGGCCGCGCCACGCACCGGCATCTGGCACCTGCACGACGACGGCTCCCTGACCTTCGGTCACGTGAGCAACGACTGGCACGAGCTCACCGATGCCGATGAGGCCTTCTTCCTGCGGGTGTACGCCCCGGGCGACTACCGCTTCAAGGGTGCTGACCTCGGCGTGCTGGTGACCAAGGGCCGGATGCAGACGTATGCGGAGGGGTCGGCCAGGTTGACCGAGCGCTGCCGCCACTACATCGACGGAATCCACCAGCAGTACCACGCGGAACCGGTGCCGGAGCACCCCGCCGTGATGCCGCTCTCCTACGTCAAGTAACGGACGCCCGGAGCCGAGACCCGGTCGGGCCGGGGGCCACGGCTAGCCCGTCGGCTCGGGCTCGCGCACGTGCTCGGCGACGATGTGGGTCAGCGGGAGCGCGTAGGTGCGCCGCGCCTTGGAGACGACGCCCTCGCCCAGCCACACCGACCGGTCCTCCGGATGGGTCGAGATCACCAGGCGGTCCGGGTCGAACTGTGCGACCGCCTGGGCCAGCGCGTACGTCGGCCGGTAGTCACCGAGCTCGCCGCGGGCGTCGAGACCCTCGCCGCGCAGGATCGCCAAGGTCGTGTCCAACCGTTCCTGCGCGGCGCGCACGGTCAGCTGCCAGATGCGCACCGCTCCCTGGTGCTCGGCCTGGCCGGTGTCCACCGGGTTGGCCGGGACACAGACGAAGTACTCCGCCCTGCCCTTCTGGTCGATGGTCCGCAGGGCCTCCATCAGCTCGTCCGCGCCGAGCGTCTCGTTGGCCATGACGAGGACCCGCTCGACCGGCTCCTGCGCCTTGGCCTCGGCCTGCGCCCGCAGCTCGGGGTCGGGCTCGACCGAGCCGCCGCGCCACTTGGTGACGAAGTAGAGGATCACGACCACGGCGAACGACACCACGCTGAGCACCAACTGCGAGCGCGAGTCGCGATTGGTCCACATCGTGGCCAGCACCGCCACGATGGCCGCGAAGGTCAGGAGGGACAGCCACGGGTGCAGCCACATCCGGACCTTCAGCCGCTCGCGCGGGGTGTGGCGTCGCAGCCGGATCTGGGACAGGCAGATCAGCGCGTAGACGAACAGGATGATCGCGCCGGACGAGTTGAGCAGGAAGGTGAAGATGGTGTCCTCGGCGACGGCGGCAGCAAGGACGCAGAGGAACCCGATGACCGTCGACGTCAGGATCGCCGCGGCGGGGACGCCCCGCCGCGTCACCCGAATCAGCCGGACCGGAGCCTCCCGCCGGGCGGCCAGGACGAAGAGCATCCGCGACGCGGTGTAGAGCCCACTGTTGAGGCAGGAGAGCACCGCGGTGAGCACGACAGCGTTCATGAACTGGTCCGCATACGGCAGACCCATCTGCTTGAAGGCGCTGACGTAGGGCGAGTCGCCGAGTTCGGTGGAGTTCCACGGCAGGATGACGCCGAGCAGGAAGAGCGACCCGACGAAGAAGACCAGGATGCGGACCACCACGGAGTTGGTGGCCTTGGCCACGCCCCGCTCCGGGTCGTCGGACTCCGCCGCCGCGATCGTGGCGATCTCGGCGCCGACCATCGAGAAGATCACCACGACGATGGCGCTGAAGATCGAGCCGATCCCCTGGGGGAAGAAGCCGCCGTGCGCGGTCCAGTTGCTGAAGTCGAAGCCCTTGTTCGGCCAGAGGCCCACGACGTACAGGGTGCCGAGGACCAGGAAGACCACGATGGCGAACACCTTGATGCCGGCGAACCAGAACTCGAACTCGCCGTACGAGGAGACCGAGAACAGGTTGGTCGCGGTCATCAGGACCATCAGCCCGAGGGCGAGCAACCACACCGGCGCGTCGAACCAGTAGGTGATGATCGTCGCGCCGGCGACGGCCTCGAAGCCGACCACGATGACCCAGAAGTACCAGTAGAGCCAGGCGACGGAGAACCCCGCCCAGCCGCCGAGCGCCTTGCGGGCGTAGTCGGCGAACGAGCCGGTCGACGGATTCGCCGTGGCCATCTCGCCGAGCATCCGCATGACCAGGATGATCAGCAGCCCGGTGAGGGCGTAGCTGATGAACGCCCCCGGGCCGGTCTCGTTGATCGTGACGCCCGACCCCACGAACAGGCCCGCCCCGATGACGCCCCCGATGGCGATCATGGTGAGGTGCCGCTGGCTCAGACCCTTGTTCAACTCCGTCGGCGCGCCCATGGGGGCCTCCTCGACGCTCAGGCGGCGACCCAGTGGCCGCGGCTTCGAGACGCAGCATCCTGCAGGGGAGCACAGGACGGCAAGGGTCCGTCCCGAATACTGACCACGCGCCCGCAGGGGTCTGCTCGCTGACCGTGCGGTCAGTCCGGGAGGCGACCCCGCGGCGCGACCTCAGTGCTTGACGACTCCCGTGCCGCTCTCCGCCTGGGGCGCCCCGCTGGCCGCGGTCTGACCGCCGTTCGCCAGCCCACCCAGGTGCCGACCCAGCGCGGTGAACGCGCGGATGGTGTCGATCAGGTAGGCCGGGTTCTGCGGTTCGGGCCAGGTGGAGAACTTCACCGCCACGGTGGAGGTCTCCCGGTCCACCAGCACCATCTGGCCGTGGATCCCGAGGCACATCTGCACGGCCCCGGACGGGCCCGGCACGAACCAGAACTGGTTGCGATACCAGCCACCCGGCAGGAACGGCTCGTTGTCGGACGCAGCGAACGCGGCACGGATGTCGGGGTCGATCGTCCGGGCGGTCCGCAGCCACTCTGCCGGCACGACGGTGCGGTCGCCAACCCGCCCGTCCTCCAACAGCATCCGGCCGAACCGCGCGAGGTCACGCGTCACGGCCGACACCCCACCGTCGTGGATCGCCGTCCCGACGCAGTCACAGGTCACCTCGGCGTCCCACTCGGCGCCGAGCGGAGTCCACAGGTAGGTCGAGATCAGGTCGGCCATGCGCGTGTCCGCAGCGCGCTCGCAGATCCAGCCGAGCATGTCGGTGTCGGCCGAGCGGTAGGTGAAGTCGCCGCCGTGCGGGCCCTCGGAGGCGAGAGTGGCGAGGTAGGCGTAGGCACCCTGCGGCGTCTCGTCCAGGCCGGGACGCCACCCCATGTGACGTTCCATGACGCGCACCTCGGCCTTCGGATCACCATAGGTCTCACTGAATTTGGCGCCGGTGCGCATGTCGAGGATGTCTCGCACCCTCGCCCCGCCGTAGCCGCTGCCCTTGACCTCGGGCACGTAGTCCTCGGCGACCCGCTCGACGTCCAGCCGGCCCTCCGCCACCAGGTTGGCGGCCACGCACCCCACCAGGGACTTGGACACCGACATCAGCAGGTGACGCGTGTCGGGGCGCATCCCGCCGAGGTAGCGCTCCATCACGATGGTGCCGTCGTGCACCACGAGCACGGCGTCGGTGTAGGTGTCGGCGAGCACCCGGGCGACGGTGCTCGGGCCGTCATTCAGCCGCTGCACCGCCACGGCGTCCAGCTCGGCCCCGCGGTCTTCGACCTGCCACGGGGCGCCGGGCTCCGGCCCGCGCGGGATCGGCTGGGTGGGGATGACCTCACGCATGTTCAGAAACGACCACCTGTTGTAGGGGGCTTCCTGCCAGTTCCCCAGAGTCACAACAGAATCCGTGGGGGGCGGGAACCCACGCATGAGGTCGTCAGCACACATGCCGGCCAGTCTAAACCGGGCACCGTCGCGGTCAGGGCGGCAGTCACGTGAGATCCGGACCACTGCGGACGTGCTCGAAGATCAAGCTGGTCTCGACGTTGGCGACGCCCGGCCGGTTGGTCAGGTGGTCGAGGACGAAGTCGCGCAGGGCATCGGGGGACTCGGCCGCCACGTGCACGAGGTAGTCGTTGGCGCCGCTCACGTGGTAGGTGCCGAGCACTCCCGGCAGCAGTGGCACCCCGTCGCGGAACTGCTCGAAGTGCTCGCGCTGGTGACCCCCGAACCGCACCGCGATCATCGCCTGGATCGGCAGCCCGAGCGCGGCGACGTCGACATCGGCGTGGATGCCGCGGACCACTCCCCGGTCGCGCAACGCGCGAACCCGGGCCACACAGGTCGACTCGGCGATGCCCGCCTCCCGGGCCAGCGCGTTGTTGGGCATCCGGCCGTCGGCCTCCAGCAGGGCCACCAGCCGCTGGTCGACCTCGTCGAGGGAGGGGCGCGGCCGCGGTTCCGGGCCGGGCGGCCGGCCCGGCGCCGCGGGGCTCACGACGCCCTTCCCGGCCCGGCGCACGATCTTCGGTCGGGCGGGGAGGCGAGGCACGTCATACGCATGATCCGCACTCTAGCGGCTATGTACCTGGGAGATCTGCGGATCTCTTGCTGGTCATCGCGGATTCTTCCATGCTCGGGGCACCGACGTGACCCTGGAGCGCACATGACCACCATCCCGGCCCTGCCCGACGACCTGTCCACCCCCGCGACCGCCTGCGTGCACGCCGGACGCGACGACCTGGCCGCCACCGGCGTCCACGTGCCGCCGATCGACCTGTCGACGACCAACCCGCTCCCGGACGTGGAGCGCGGTGGCGACGCCTACGAAACGCTCGCCACCGGTGGGCGACCGGGCGACGGCGACAGCCACGTCTACCAGCGGCTGTGGAACCCGACCGTGGCGCGGTTCGAAGCGGCACTCGCCGAGCTCGAGGGCTGCGAGGAGTCGGTCGCCTTCGCCACGGGCATGGCCGCGCTGAGTGCCGTGCTCACCGCGACGGTCAGCGCCGGCCGGCCGCACGTGGTCGCTGTGCGTCCGCTGTATGGGGGGTCCGACCACGTGCTCGCGACCGGACTGCTCGGCACGCGGGTGACCTGGGCGGCCGCGGACTCGGTCGCCGAGTCGCTGCGCCCGGACACCGGCCTGGTCGTCATCGAGTCGCCGGGCAACCCCACCCTCGAGCTGGTCGACATCGCCGACGTCGTGCGCCAGGCCGGTGACGTGCCGGTGCTGGTCGACAACACCTTCGCCACTCCGGTGCTGCAACGGCCCCGGCGGCAGGGCGCCACGATGGTGCTGCACTCGGCCACGAAGTACCTCGGCGGGCACGGCGACGTCATGGGCGGGGTCGTCGCGACCGACCCCGAGTGGGCCACCCGGTTGCGACAGGTGCGGGCCCTGACCGGCGGCCTGCTGCACCCGATCGCCGCCTACCAGTTGCACCGCGGCCTGCAGACCCTCGCGGTGCGCGTCCGCGCCCAGCAGGAGGGCGCGAAGCGGGTGGCCGACTGGCTGGCCGAGCAGCCGGGCGTCGAAGCGGTCCACTACCCCGGCGCGCAAGGTGGCGACCCCCAGCGCCTGGTGGGGCGGCAGATGTCGGGTCCGGGTGCGGTGCTCGCCTTCCGGGTCGCCGGCGGCTACGACGCGGCCGCCGAGGTCGCCGGTGCCGTCCGGCTGATCACCCACGCGGTCTCGCTCGGCGGGGTCGACACGCTCATCCAGCACCCCGCCTCGCTCACCCACCGCCCGGTCGCGCCGGACGCCCGGCCGGCCGCGTCGGTGCTGCGGCTCTCGGTCGGCCTCGAGGACCCCGCCGACCTGGTCCTCGACCTCGACAAGGCGCTCGGCGCCATGGCCGCCACGTCCTGACCCCGCGACGAATCATCGTGGGGAATCTTCGTGAGGAATCTTCGTGAGGAAAGGGGCCCCCAGAGGGGCCGAAACCTCACGAAGATTCCGCCGGGAAGGGGGCCTAGGCTGGGCGGCGGACACGGGCGGCCGCGAACGGGAGCGAGCGATGACGTCATACCAGCCCAGCGAGACCGAGCTGGCACACCTGCGCCGGTGCATGGAGCTGGCCCGGGAGGCCGCGGAGGCGGGTGACGGTCCGTTCGGCTCGGTGCTGGTCGATGCCGAGGGCGCCGCGCTCGCGGAGGACCGCAACCGGGAGGTCTCGACCGGTGACCCGACCCAACACCCGGAGTTCGCGCTGGCGCGCTGGGCGGGGACCCACCTGACCGCGGAGCAGCGTGCCGGCGCCACCGTCCTCACCTCGGGCGAGCACTGCCCCATGTGCTCGGCCGCGCACGCGTGGGCCGGGATCGGCCGGATCGTCTACATCCACTCCTCGGCGCAGCTCACCGCGCTGCGGCACGAACTCGGTAGACCCGACTCCCCGGTGCGGCCGATTCCGGTGCAGGAGGTCGCCCCGCTGGTGTCCGTTACCGGGCCGGTGCCCGGGCTGGACGCGGAGATGCTCGAGCTGCACCGACGGGTCCTCACCGCCACGGACTGACCCTCCCGCGGGTGTGTCGCGCCGCCATGCCCGGGCGCAGGTTCGTGTCCTCGGCGCCCATAGATGCCCGTGTCACGCCGCCCTAGCGTTCTGGCACTCGGCCGCCTCGGGGCGCAGGGGCCGACCTGACGCGAAGGGAGACGCATGGCGACCGCCGGGTCCCCTCGTCGGGTGCTCCTCTCGACCCGCGGGCTCACCAAGGAGTTCCGCGGCTTCCAGGCGGTCCGCAGCGTCGACCTCGACGTCCACGAGGGCACCGTGCACGCCCTCGTCGGCCCCAACGGGGCGGGCAAGACCACGTTGTTCAACCTGCTCACCGGCTTCCTCGCCCCGACCTCCGGCACCATCACCCTCGAGGACCGCGACATCACCGGGCAGCAGCCGGAGCAGATCGCGCACCTCGGCGTCGCGCGCTCGTTCCAGATCACCAGCCTGTTCGACCAGCTGACCGCGCTCGAGCACCTCGAGCTGGCCCTCGCGTCCCCGACCGGGCTGGCTCGGCGGTTCTGGCGATCCGACCGCCGGCTGCGCACCTTCCACGACCGCGCGCACGAGTTGCTCGAGCAGGTCGGTATGGCGCACCTCGCCGACCGCCCGGCCGGCCAGTTCGCCTACGGCCAGAAGCGAGCACTCGAACTCGCCCTCGCGCTGGCCCTCGACCCCCGGCTGCTGCTCCTCGACGAGCCCACGGCCGGCATGGGCGTCGAGGACGTGGACCGCACGATCGAGCTGGTGCGGCGCATCGCCGGCGGGCGCACGGTGATCTTCGTCGACCACAACATGCACGTCGTCGGCTCCCTCGCCGACCGGGTGACCGTCCTGCAGCAGGGTCAGATCCTCGCCGAAGGGAGTTATGACGAGGTGCGCTCCGATCCGCAGGTCGTCACCGCATACCTGGGACAGGCGCATGCTTGAGGCCACGCGCCTGTCCGCCTGGTATGGCGAGGCGCAGGTGCTCACGGACGTGTCCCTGCGCGTCGAGCGCGGCGAGGTCGCCACGCTGGTCGGGCGCAACGGTGCCGGCAAGACCACCTTGTTGCGGTCGCTGATGGGACTGCACCGGCACACACAGGGCCGGATCACGTTGGCCGACCGCGAGATCGGCCGAATCTCCCCGAACGCCCGGGCTCGGGCTGGGCTGGGCTGGGTGCCGGACGACCGCGGCATCTACGCCAGTCTCACGGTGGCCGAGAACCTCACCCTGCCACCGGTCGTGTCGCCGGAAGCCTGGTCGGTCGACCAGGTCTACGAGGCCTTCCCGGCCCTCGCCGACCGGCGCTCCTCCATGGGCACGCAACTGTCCGGTGGCGAGCAGCAGATGCTGGCGATCGCGCGCGTGCTGCGGATGGGTGCCTCGCTGCTGCTCCTGGACGAGCCCAGTGAGGGCCTGGCCCCCGTCATCGTGCAGCGCATCGGCGAGATCATCCGGCAGATCACCGCCAGCGGTGTCGGCGTGCTGTTGGTCGAGCAGAACGTCAAGTTCGCCGCCACGGTCGCCGACCGGCACTACCTGCTCGCGCAGGGCCGGCTCGTCCAGGAGCTCGACAACGCGACCTTCCAGGAGCGCGAGAGCGAACTGCTCGAACACCTAGGAATCTGAACCGAGACCAGCACGGACCCCCTGAACCTCCGCCCCACCACCCACCTCGAGGAGTCGACATGGCACGCACCAAGACATCCGCCACGATCGCGGTCTGCATGACGGGCGCACTGCTGCTCGCCGGCTGCGGCGGAGGCGGACCGAGCTCCGGGGGCGGCAAGATCAGCGACGACAAGGTCGTCCTCGCCGTCCTCAACGACCAGTCCGGTGTCTACAAGGACCTGTCCGGCCCGAACAGCGTCACCGCGGTCAAGATGGCGGTGGCCGACTACCAGAAGAAGTACGGCGACGACGCCGTTGCCACGAACATCGAGGTGGTCAGCGCCGACCACCAGAACAAGCCGGACATCGCCAACACCAAGGCGCAGGAGATGTACGACCGGCAGAAGGCCGACATCATCCTCGACGTGCCCACCTCGTCGGCGGCCCTCGCCGTGGCCGACGTCGCCGAGCAGAAGAAGAAGCTGTTCATCGACGTCGGCGCGGGCACCACCGAGCTGACCGGGAAGTCGTGCAACAAGTACACCTTCCACTGGGCCTACGACACGGCGATGCTCGCCAAGGGCGCGGCCAGCCTGGTCAAGAAGGGCGGCAAGAAGTGGAGCCTGGTCTACCCCGACTACGCCTTCGGCCAGGACATGAACAAGTCCTTCACCAAGGCGGTCAAGGAGGCGGGCGGCACGGTGCAGCAAAGCATCCCGACGCCCTTCCCCAACGACAACTTCGCGACGTTCATCACCAAGGCCGCCTCCAGTGGCCCCGACGTCATCGGCACCATGGCGGCCGGCGGCGACCTGATCAACTTCGTCAAGCAGTTCAACCAGTCGAGCGCGCACGACAAGGCGACCCTGGCCGTGGGGCTGATGTTCATCACCGACATCCATTCCCTGGGGGTCAAGCAGTTCGCCGGGACCACCTTCACGGACGCGTGGTACTGGAACTTCGACAAGAAGAACCGCGCCTGGGCCGACCGGTTCCAGAAGAAGACGAAGACGCGGCCGTCCTTCGCGCACGCGGCGAACTACTCCGCCGCCCTGCAGTACCTCGAGGCGGTGCAGCGGGCCGGTACCGACGACGCCGACGCCGTCGTGGGCGAGCTCGAGGGCAAGAAGCTCAACGACGTGTTCCTGCGCAACGGCAAGGTCCGCTCGGACCACAACGTCATCCACGACACCTACCTGGCCGAGGTCAAGAAGAAGAGCGAGGTCGAGGAACCGTGGGACTACGAGAAGATCATCAACACCATCCCCGCCGCCGAGGCCTACGAGCCCGTCTCCCAGGCGTGCTCGCTCTGACCACCAC
>CAYRLV010000107.1:0-7634 GCA_964425155.1 uncultured Ornithinicoccus sp.
TGCGTCGCCTGCCAGGGCTACGGCACGGTGATCAGCAACCCCTGCTTCGAGTGCTCCGGCGACGGCCGGGTCCGCACCCGGCGCACCCTCAAGCTCCGCGTCCCGGGCGGGGTCGACACCGGCACCCGGATCCAGCTCGCCGGCGAGGGCGAGGTCGGCCCGGGGGCCGGACCGGCCGGCGACCTCTACGTCGAGGTGCACGTGCGGCCGCACCCCACCTTCGAGCGTCGTGGCGACGACCTGCACTGCACGGTGGAGCTGCCGATGACCGCCGCGGCGCTGGGCACCACGCTCAAGCTCGACACCCTGGACGGCAAGAGCGACCTCGACGTCGCGGGGGGCACCCAGTCCGGCGACGCGGTGACGCTGCGCCAGCTCGGCGTCACCCACCTGCGTGGCACCGGCCGGGGCGACCTCGTCGTGCACATCGAGGTGCAGACCCCCACCAAGCTGGACGAGCAGCAGGAGGACCTGCTGCGCCAGCTGGCCGCGCTGCGCGGCGAGGAGCGGCCCGAGGGTCGGTTGTCGCCGAACTCGCACAGCCTGTTCGGCAAGCTGCGCGGCGCCTTCATGGGCAAGTGAGTGCACCCCACGACGTTCTCCGCTTCGCTCCGATACGTCGCGGGGACCCCGCGGACGTGAGTGCACCCCACGAGGAGCACCACGCGTGAGCGCGCCACTGTTCCTCCTGGACGAGGGCCGGCTGCGGGACACGCGGGTCGGCGACGAGGTCGTGCTGTCCGGGGACGAGGGCCGGCACGCCGCCACCGTGCGCCGGCTCGGGCCAGGGGAGGTCGTGCAGCTCGCCGACGGCAGCGGGCGGGTGGTGCGCGGCGAGGTGGTGTCGGCCGGCCGGCACGAGCTGACCGTCCGGGTCCTGGAACTCGAGGACCGCCCCGCTCCGAACCCGCGGTTCGTGCTCGTCCAGGCACTCGCCAAGGCCGACCGGGACGAGCAGGCGGTCGAGGCGGCCACCGAGCTCGGTATCGACGAGGTGGTGCCCTGGCAGGCCGACCGGAGCATCGTGGTGTGGCGGGCCGAGCGAGCCGCCAAGTCACTGCGCAAGTGGCGGTCACTCGTGCGGGCCGCCAGCAAGCAGTCGCGGCGGGCCACCGTGCCCGTGGTGAGCGACCCGGCGGGGCGGTCCGAGGTGGCCGCGCGGATCGCGGCGGCCCAACTGGCGCTGCTGCTCGACGAGAGCGCCACGACCCCGTTGGCGGCCGAGGACCTGCCCGCGAGCGGGGAGGTCCTGGTGGTGGTCGGTCCCGAGGGCGGGGTGAGCCCGGACGAGACGGCGGCGTTCGTGGCGGCCGGTGCCCGCCGGGTGCGACTCGGCGACACCGTGCTGCGCGCCTCGAGCGCCGGGCCCGCGGCGCTCGCGGCGATCTTCGCCACCTCCCGCTGGCGCTGACCCACCCCGCGGCAGGGCGCATCCTGGCGGCGTGCCCCCATGCCGGCGCGCACCCCTGGCGGCGCGCACCTCTGGCGGCGCGCACCCCTGGCGGCGCGCCCCTCATACCTCCGCTTGCTGCGAATGGTTGTTGGCTTGGCGCGGAGAAATCACCTCAAGTCCAACAACCATTCCCCACGGGTCCGGGGGCGGTGGACGTGGGGGAGGGGAGCGTCAGGCCCGCGGGCTCGTGGGCTGCTCCCAGCAGATCGTGTGCCGAAAGAACAGCCGTCGGCGCAACGAGGCGCCCGGCAGTTCGGCCCGGGTCAGCTCGCGCAGTTCGTCGAAGGACAGCTCCGGGTCACGGACCGGGACGTCCGGTTCGGGTGGACGCCCCGGGGCCGGGCGGGGGTGCTTGACCAGTCCCATCACCGGGTTGGCCAGCATCGAGGCCACGTCCCAGGCCTGGTCGAGCACCGAGACGGGCGGTGACAACCCCACCACCAGGAGTCGCCCGCCGGGGGCCAGCAGCCGGCGCAGCTCGCAGAGGGCCGCGGCCACGTCGAGGTGGTGCAGCGACGCGACCAGGGTGATGACGTCATACGGGCCGGTCAGCTCGGACAGTTGCGCGGCGTCGACGGTGACGTTGTCGAGCCCGGCGCACCGGCGCCGCGCCACGTCGCGCATGGCGGGGTCGAGGTCGGTGCCGTGGGCGTGGTCGAACCGCGCGGCCAGCGCGGCGAGCAGCTCGCCGCGGCCGCAGCCCACGTCGAGGGCCCGGTGGCGGCGCTGGGGGAGGTGCCGCAGGATCCAGCCGTGGAAGTGGTCATTGTGGCTCCACGGGTGTCGGCTGTTGAACGCGTTCAGGGCCTTGGCCGCACGGCGTGCCCACGGCCGGTCGAGCTCGCGGACGTTCACCGGGCCATGCTGGCACGCCGATGATTCCGACGAGTGGCACAGTTCCCGACGAGTCGCACAGCTGTGCCTGTGCCGCTCGTCGACAACTGTGCCACTCGTGGGCTCGCGTATGGCGGGTGGTCACCGTTAGTGGTAACTTACCGTTCGTGACAACTTACCAAGGCGGTCCACAGCTGGACGCGCTCGGCGACGCGAGCCGGCGGGCGATCGTCGTCGAGCTGTCGGCCGGGCCCGCAACGGTCGGTCGTCTCGCCGACCGGTTGCCGATCAGCCGGCCGGCGGTGTCGCAGCACCTCAAGGTGCTCAAGTCGGCCGGGCTCGTCCGCGACCGCGCGGAGGGCACCCGGCGGATCTACGCGCTGGATCGGGAGGGCGTGCACCAGATCCGCGCGTTCCTCGAGGCGTTCTGGCGGGACGACCTGCAGCGCTACGCCGACTTCGTTCAGCGCGAGGCCGGATCCGACCGCACCGCCCGGACCGACGAAAGGGACTCCCTTGACTGACATCACGAGCCCGACCGACCCGACCGGCCGCACCGACCGGTGCGACCCGGTGCAGGCCGAGATCGAGGTGCCCGTCCCGCCCGAGCGCGCCTTCCGGCTGTACGTCAACCGCCCCGGCCGGACCCACCCCGAGGAGGGGTTCTCCGGTGGCGCCGGCGAGATCGTCTACGAGCCGTTCGCCGGCGGCCGGTGGTACGAGCGTGGCCCCGACGGCCGAGAGCACGAATGGGGGCGGGTGCTGGAGTGGGACCCGCCGCGCCGGCTGGTGCTGGCCTGGATGGTCGGCGCCTCCGCCGGACCATGGGCTTTCGACCCGGACCCCGACCACGCCAGCCGCGCCGAGATCACCTTCGAGCCGGTCGAGGGTGGCACGCGAGTTCGCGTGTGCCACAGCGGTTTCGAGGCGCACGCCGATGGTGCTGACTCCGTGCGTCTGGGGGTCACCAACGGGTGGCGCAACGACCTGCGTGATCTCGCCCGGGCAGCCGACCAGTTGGTCCGGCCATGAGCGAGCACACCGAGGGCCCCGACATCACCGGGACGCAGGTGAACCTGTTCTGCCACGACCCCGAGAGGTGTCTGGCGTTCTACACCCGGCTCGGCCTGGCCGAGAGGTTCCGGGCGCCGACCGACGGGGCCCTGGAGCACGTGGAGGTCGAGGCCGCGGGGGCCCGGATCGGCCTGACCTCCGCTGCGGCGGCCAACCGGCTGGCCGGTCTGGGCGTGGTGCCGGGGGCCGGGGCGAGCACCGAGCTGGTGCTCTGGTGCACGGACGTGGACACGCTCCATACGCAGGCGTTGGCGGCGGGTGCGACCGAGGTGACCGCGCCGACCGACTCACCCGACGGCCGGCTGCGCTACGGCTGGGTGCGTGACCCCGAGGGCCACCAGGTGAAGTTCGTTCAGCCGCGGTGAGGTCCCGCGAGCGGCACAGTTCCCGACGAGTGGCACAGGCCCAGGTGTGTCACTCGTCGAGAACTGTGCCGGTCGTGCCGGCGGGCGTCACCGAACGGTGAAGGTGCTCCTCGCCGCCCCGCTGACGCTGCCGTCGGCGGCGCTCGTCTCGTAGACCCGCAGCGTGTAGGTCCCGGGGGCGAGGGTGCCGAGGTCGATCCGCCAGGTGCCGCGGGTCGGGCAGCCGCTCGTCGCCGTGGTGGTGCCGGAGTCCCGGACGCCGTCGCCGTCGCGGAGCTGCCACTGCACCGTCCCCTCGAACGTGCAGGCCTGCCCGCTCGCGGTCACCGGCGTGCCGGCCGGCACGGAGCCGCCCGGCGCAGGGTCGTCGATCCACAGCGGGGCCAGGTCGGTGTATGCGGAGCCGGTCGCCGGCCGGTCGTAGCTCCTGCTGGTCGGGTAGCGCCCGAACAGGGCGGTGGAGCCGTCGTCGACGGTGAACCGCACCGGCGTGCTGCCCTGCCCGACACCGGCCTGCACCGTCCAGACGAGCTGCTGCACCGCCAACCGCATCTGTTCGGCGGTGAGCCCGGCGGGTGACCCGGGGCCGCTGAGCGACACGTCGATCCGTTGCCCGCTCACCGACACGTCCGTCACCTGGACCCCGGCCCACGGGTGCAGGTAGTCCGCGCTCGTCGCGGCCGGTCGGCTCATCGCCACGGCGAGGGCGGCCCGGCCGAGCTCGGCCGGGGTGGCGTCGACCGGCACCTGGCCGCGGACGAACTGACGGAACAAGCCGTCGCCCTGGCCCTCCGCCTCGGCGCCGACGAAGTAGGCGGGGATCGCTTTGGTGACGGTCGCGGGGGCGGCGTCGCTGGGGGTCGTGGGTTCCTCGCTCGACGGTGGGGGCGCCGGCGCGTTTCCGGTGGCGGGTCCGCTCGGCAGCGTGCTCGGTGACGGCTTGCCGCCGCCCGGCGTCGTGGCACTCGTGCTGGGACCCGTGGCCCGGCCCGTGGTGGGTCCGGTGCTCGGGGTCGGCGTGCTCGTGCCGTCGGTCGGTCCGGTGGAGGGCGTGGTGGGGCCGGTGGACAGCCCCGGGGTGGGCATCCGGTCCTGCGGCTCCCGGGCGATGCCGTAGATCCCGGCGCCGATCACGGCGACCGCCGCCGCGGCGGCCACCGGCAGCAGGGCCCGCCGAGGCCCGGCGGCGCCGAACCAGCGTCGCGAGCGTGCCCGCTGGGCGGCGGCCAGGATCTCGCCGCGCCGGTCGTTCGGTTCGATCCGCGCGGCCTCCGACTCGAGGGCGTCGCGCAGCCGCCGCTCCAGGTCGTCGAACTCGCCGGGGCTCATGGTGTCTCCTTCATCGCCGCGCGCAGCGCCGCGAGCCCGCGGTGTGCATGCGCCTTCACCGAACCCGGAGCGATGTCGAGGGTGTCGGCGATCTGGGCTTCGCTGAGGTCGAGGTAGTAGCGCAGGGTGAGCACCTCGCGTTGTCGTCGCGGCAGGGTGTCGAGGGCGGCGAGCATCCGGTCGCCGTCGGCCCGGGAGAGGACGTGCTCCTCCGCGCTCGGCGCGCTCAGGTGCTCCTGGCTGCCGTAGCTGAGCTCGGAGGCGAGGTGGCGTTGCTCGACCGCCCGGTGCCGCAGGGCCGAGCGGGCACCGTTCACCACGCTGCGCCGGAGGTAGGCCAGGGCCCGGTCGGGATCCTCGAGCCGGTTCCACCGGGCGTGCATCGCGATGAAGGCGTCCTGCACGATCTCCTCGGCCACGTGTTGCTGGTGCACCAGCAACCAGGCGAGACGGACGAGCGTGTGCCAGTGCACGGCATACAGCTCGGTGAGGGCCTTGTCGGCCTCCCACCGCGTGCGCCGCCCTCCGGCGTCGCGCTCCGCCATGGCCAACCCTCTCACGCAGCATGCACGCGCGAGGGACGTTCGAGGTTGACGTGTCCTAGTGTCGTGTCCATGACGACCACAGCCGAGGACGGCCGGGGCGCCGCCGACTGCCTGTTCTGCAAGATCGTGGCGGGGGAGGTGCCGGCCGACGTGGTGCACGAGAGCGAGCACAGCGTGGCCTTCCGGGACATCAACCCGCAGGCGCCCACCCACGTGCTGGTGATCCCGCGTGAGCACCACGAGAACCTGGTGAGTCTGGCCACGGCGGCGCCGGAGGCGGCGATCGACGTGCTGCGCGCCGCGGGCGCCGTGGCCGACCAGGAAGGTGTGGCCGGACCGGGCTACCGGCTGGTCGCCAACACCGGGGAGGCCGCGCAGCAGACCGTGCCGCACGCGCACGTGCACGTGGTCGGTGGGCGCGCCATGACCTGGCCGCCCGGCTGAGCGGCCAGGCAGGGCTGGGCACGAGCATCGGCCACGAGGGCGGCGCGGGCACGTAGACTGGGCGGACGATGAGTGACGACCACCAGACCTCAGACGAGCCCACCCAGACGATCGTCATCCCTCCAGAGGTGTCCATGGTGGCCCTCCTCGGACCGCGGGACGAGATGCTGCGGACGATGGAGCGGGCGTTTCCCGACCTCGACGTGCACGTCCGGGGCAACGAGTTCCACCTGACCGGGCCGAGTGCCGACATCGCCCTCGTCGAGCGTCTGCTGGACGAGCTGCTGCGCGTGCTCGCCAGCGGCGGCCAGCTCAACCGCGATGCCGTGGAGCGGTCGATCGGGATGCTGCGCCAGCAGACCGCCGAGCGGCCGGCCGACGTGCTCACGATGAACATCGTCTCCAACCGCGGGCGCACCATCCGGCCCAAGACGCTCGGCCAGAAGCGCTACGTCGACGCGATCGACGAGCACACGGTGATCTTCGGCATCGGCCCGGCGGGCACCGGCAAGACCTACCTCGCGATGGCCAAAGCGGTCGCCGCCCTGCAGGCCAAGCAGGTGACCAGGATCATCCTGACCCGGCCGGCGGTCGAGGCGGGGGAGAGCCTCGGCTTCCTCCCGGGGACGCTCAACGACAAGATCGACCCCTACCTGCGGCCGCTGTATGACGCGCTGCACGACATGATCGACCCGGACTCGATCCCCCGGTTGATGGCGACGGGTGTGATCGAGGTGGCTCCGCTGGCGTACATGCGTGGCCGCACGCTCAACGATGCGTTCATCATCCTGGACGAGGCGCAGAACACCTCGGCCGAGCAGATGAAGATGTTCCTGACCCGGCTGGGCTTCGGCTCCAAGATGGTGGTCACCGGCGACATCACCCAGATCGACCTGCCGGGCGGCGCCACCTCGGGTCTGAAGGTGGTGCGCGAGATCCTGCAGGACGTCGAGGACGTCCACTTCGCCCAGCTCAGCTCGCAGGACGTGGTGCGGCACCGGCTGGTGAGTGCGATCGTCGACGCCTACGGTCGCTGGGACGAGACCCAGATCCAGCAGCAGGGTTCGGGCTACCGGCCCGCCCGCTCGGCACGACGCCCGAGATCCGGCGGTCCCCGATGAGCATCGAGGTGCTCAACGAGGCCGCCGCGGAGGTCGACGAGCACGAGTTGCTCGCGTGCGCGCGCTACGTGATGGACGAGATGCGGGTGCACCCGCAGGCCGACCTGTGCCTCACCCTGGTGGACGAGGACGCGATGACCGTCCTGCACGAGAAGTGGATGGATCTGCCGGGCCCCACGGACGTGATGAGTTTTCCGATGGACGAGCTGCGGCCGGGCCGGGAGGGGCAGGAACCGCCCGAGGGGGTGCTTGGCGACATCGTGCTGTGCCCGAGCGTCGCCGAGAAGCAGGCCGCCGAGGCGGGTCACGCGACTGCCGAGGAGCTGCTGCTGCTCACGGTCCACGGGATCTTGCACCTGCTCGGCTACGACCACGCCGAACCGGACGAGCAGGCCGAGATGTTCGAGTTGCAGCGGACGCTGCTGCTGACCTTCCTGGCCGGGCGGAGCAGGCCGTCGGAGTCTGCCGG
>CAYRLV010000107.1:7734-10810 GCA_964425155.1 uncultured Ornithinicoccus sp.
GTCTGCGGGGCGCAGCACAGATGAGGGCCATGCCGGTGACGACGACTCGCCCCTCTGAGCGGCGACGACGAGGGGCGAGGATGGAGCGAAGCGACCCCTGCCCCCGAGGAGCCGCGACCACGGGCACTGAGGTCCCGGCATGATCGCCCGACTGGTCGTGGCGGCGCTGCTCTGCGTCGTGGTCGCCTTTCTGCTGTCTGCCGCCGAGGCCGCGTTGACGCGGGTGTCTCGCCCCCGGGTGCAGGAGCTCGTGGACGACTCCCGGCGCGGCTCGAAGGCGCTGTCGGCCATCGTGGGTGACAGCGCGTCATACCTGTCGGTGGCGACGTTCCTCCGGGTGGGGGCGGAGTCCGCCGCGGCCGTGCTGGTGACGCTGGTGGTGGTCGACCTGATCGACGGGTTCTGGTGGGTGCTGCTGGTCAGCATCGGGTTGATGGTGCTGGTGTCCTTCGTGTTGGTGAGCGTGTCGCCGCGGACGATCGGACGGCAGCACGCCGACCGGGTGGCGCTGCTGGCGGCGCCGTTGCTGGTGTGGTTGCGGCGACTGCTCGGGCCGGTGGCGCGTGCACTGATCATCGTCGGCAATGCGGTGACGCCCGGGCGCGGCTTCCGCGACGGGCCGTTCGACTCCGAGGCCGAGTTGCGAGACCTGGTGGACCTCGCCGGGGAGAACGCGCTGATCGAGGCGGACGAGCGCGAGATGATCCACTCGGTCTTCGAGCTCGGCGACACGGTGGTGCGTGAGGTGATGGTGCCGCGCACCGACATGGTGACCATCGACGCGACGCACACGGTGCGCAAGGGCATGTCGCTCTTCCTCCGCTCCGGTTTCTCGCGCATCCCCGTGGTCGGTGAGGGGCCGGACGACGTCCTCGGCCTGCTCTATTTCAAGGACCTCGCGCGGCGGGTCAATGCGGACGAGACCGCGCAGTCGCTGCCGGTCTCGCAGCTGATGCGGCCCGCGCACTTCGTCCCGGAGAGCAAGCCGATCGACGACCTGCTGCGCGAGATGCAGCGCGACCAGACGCATTTCGCGATCGTCATCGACGAGTACGGCGGCACCTCCGGACTGGTGACGATCGAGGACATCCTCGAGGAGATCGTCGGCGAGATCGCCGACGAGTACGACCGGGAGTCGCCAGGCGTGGAGGAGCTGGACGGCGGAGTCACCCGGGTGCCGGCGACGATGTATGTCGATGACCTCGCCGAGCTGTTCGGGGTCACCATCGACGAGGACGAGGTCGACACCGTCGGCGGACTGCTCGGCAAGGCCATCGGGCTGGTGCCCATCCCGGGGTCGCACGCCGTGGTCGCCGGGCTGTCGCTCACCGCCGAGCGGATGGCGGGACGCCGGCACCGGATCGCGACGGTGCTGGTGGAGCGGGTCCCGCAGGAGGCGGCCACCGAGCAGCCGGAGTCGGACCGGGAGTCCCACGACCACCGCCAGGAGGCGTCATGATCGCACCCCGCCACGAGTACCCCGCGAGGTCCTCGCTCGTGCCTCACCCGGTCCCGTGCGGGGGCGCCGCATGACGCAGGAGTTCCGGGCCGGGTTCGCCTGTCTGGTGGGCCGACCCAACGCCGGCAAGTCGACGTTGACCAACGCGCTCGTCGGGCAGAAGGTCGCGATCACCTCGAGCAAGCCGCAGACCACCCGACACACGATTCGCGGGATCGTGACCACCGAGCACGCCCAACTGATCCTGGTGGACACCCCGGGACTGCACAAGCCGCGCACCCTGCTCGGCGAGCGACTCAACGACCTGGTGCGCGAGACCCTGCTCGAGGTGGACGTCATCGGGTTCTGCCTGCCGGCGGACCAGCGCATCGGCCCCGGTGACACCTTCATCGCGCGCGAGCTCGCCGAGCTGCAACGCGACCGGCGCAGCCGCGCCGTGGTGGCGATCGCCACCAAGAGCGACCGGGTCGACAAGGGCCGACTGGCCGAGCACCTGATCGCGATCGACCAGCTCGGGGAGTGGGCCGCGATCGTCCCGTGCTCCGCGACCCGCGGTGACCAGGTCGACGAGGTGGCGCAGGTGCTGTCGTCGTTCCTGCCGGTCTCGCCCCAGCTCTACCCGGACGGCGTCCTCACGGACGAGCCGGACGTCGTGCGGGTCGCCGAGCTGGTGCGCGAGGCCGCGCTCGAGGGGGTCCGCGACGAGCTGCCGCACAGCTTGGCGGTGGTGGTCGAGGAGATGCTGCCGCGCGAGGGCCGCCCGGCAGACCGACCGCTGATGGACGTGCGGGTCAACGTCTTCGTGGAGCGGCAGAGCCAGAAGGCGATCATCATCGGCAAGGGTGGTGCTCGGCTGCGCGACGTGGGTGCCACCGCCCGCCGCGGCATCGAGGAGCTGCTGGGGCAGCAGGTGCACCTCGACCTGCACGTGAAGATCGCCAAGGACTGGCAGCGCGACCCGAAGCAGTTGCAGCGGCTCGGCTTCTGAGCGATCTGGCCACGCACGTGTCGTCGAAGGTCAGGCGTCCCCAGCTCGCACGGGAGCTCGTCGCCATGGCGGAGGCGGACGAGGCGCTGCGGGCCGAGCTCGCAGCGACCGGCGAGCTCTTCGAGGGGTACGCCCCGCGGATGGAGGCACTGCATCGCCAGCATGCGCAGCGCCTCACCGAGGTGCTGGACGAGTCCGGCTGGCCCACGCCGGATGACGTGGGCGACGACGGTTGCGAGGCCGCCTGGCTGGTGTTGCAGCACGCCATCGGCGAACCCGCGCTGCAGCGGCGCGGAGCCGAGCTCATGGCACGGGCGGTGGCGCGCGGCGAGGCGTCGGCCGCCCGGCTGGCCATGCTGGAGGACCGGATCGCCGTGTTCGAAGGGCGCCCGCAGACCTATGGCACCCAGCTGGACTGGGACGAGCGCGGGCTGTTGTCACCCGCCGACGTGCACGATCCGGAGGGCGTCGACGAGCGTCGCGCAGGTGTCGGGCTGGAGCCGCTGCAGGACGCCGTCGACCGGGTCCGCGAACGGGCTGCGGCCGAGGGCCAGCGGCGTCCTGAGGACCCGCGCAGGCGTCAGCGGGAGCAGCGCGACTGGGCACGCCGCTCCGGCTGGCGGGACTAG